>CAMTXV010000230.1:0-14929 GCA_947085665.1 uncultured Sinobacteraceae bacterium
ATACCTTCACCGGCTGGGCCTCCAACCCGACGACGCAGTCCGGCGAGAACGCCTACCGCTTCGACTACGATTTTTTTCGGCCGATGGTGGGCTATCAGGACCACTACGACACCAGTGCCAAGACCATCATCAACGGCGTGCAGGTGCCAGCGGGTGGCACGCCGGAAGGTGACTTGAAGATTGCGCTCGATACGCTCTTCAACCACGCCAATACGCCGCCCTTCATCAGTCGCCAGCTGATCCAGCGTCTGGTCAACAGCAACCCCTCGCCGGGCTATGTGCAGCGGGTGGCCGCTGTCTTTGCCAACAACGGCAGCGGTGTGCGCGGCGACTTGCTCGCGGTCGCGCGCGCCATCCTCACTGACCCGGAGGCCGTGAACGCGGGCGGCAACAGCGACGGCAAGCTGCGCGAGCCGCTGCTGCGTCTCACCAATCTCTGGCGCGCGTTTGACGGCCGCAATGTCGATGGCAGCGTCAACGAATTCGGCATCACCCAGAACGCCTATGCCATCACTGGGCAGGCACCATTGGCAGCTTCGACGGTGTTCAACTTCTATCAACCGGACTACGTCCGCGCCGGGCGCTTGGCGGCGGCGGGGCTGGAAACACCAGAGTTCCAGATTGCCAACGAGAACACGCTGGCGCTCACCATCAACGCCTATTCGCGGCTCGCCTACCAGTTCATCGACAGCAGCGGCCGACGCTATGCGGGCAATCAGGGCTTCGATGAAAGCAACTCGCTCGGTGCCGAGAGCGTGCTGCTGCGCACGGCCGCGTGGGAGCCACTCGCCGACGACCCCGCCGCACTCATCGAGCGCATGAACCAGCTGCTGATGCAGGGCCAGATGCCGGCGGCGATGCGCGCCACGCTGGTGAACTACGTCAGCGCCATCCCCACGAGCGAAGCCACATATCGCGCGCGACGGGTGGTGGAAGCGGCCGATCTCATCCTCAGCTCTCCGCAATACGTCGTGCAACGCTGAGGCGAGTCACATGAAAGATTTCCTGAAGCACGCCATCTACAACAGCAGCCTCTCCCGCCGCACGTTCCTCACCCAGAGTGCGAAGCTCGCTGGCTCAGCCAGCCTGCTCGGCACCGTCGGCAGTTTTCAGCGCGCGCTGGCGGCCAGCACCACGGCCGACACCACCGGCTACAAGGCGCTGGTCTGCGTGTATCTGGATGGCGGCAACAACGGCTTCAACACCCTCGTGCCCACCACGCAGGTTGGCTACAACAGCTACGCCGCCAGCCGCAGCAACCTGGCGCTGCCGCGCAGCAGCCTGCTCACGCTCAGCGGCACTGCGAGCGATGGCTATGCCTATGGCTTCAACGCCGCCTGCCCGGAGCTGCGCACGCTGTTCAACAGCGGCAGGCTCGCCGTGCTCGGCAACGTCGGCACGCTGGTGCGGCCCACCACCAAGGCGCAGGCCCTGAGCGGCCTCAACCTGCCGCTGCAACTGTTCTCGCACATCGACCAGCGCACCGCCTGGTGGACGAGCCTGCCGGATCAACCCGCACGCCTCGGCTGGGGCGGGCGCATTGCGGACCTCTACGACGCGCAGGGCTATCGCACGCCGCTCGCCATGAACATCAACATCGGCGGCGTCAATTACTGGCAGGAGGGCGGGCGCGTGATGCCCTATGTGCTCGGCCCCAATGGTGCGCCAGAGCTGCTGACGATCAACAGCGACTACCGCAATGGCCTGCGCCAGCAGGCGACGCGGGACTTGCTCAACCAGGCCGCGAGCCACCCCAACCTGCTGGTGGCGGAACTCGCCGCACTGGAGAACAGCGCGATCTCGAAGGTCGATGTGGTCAACAGCGCACTGGCGGCAGCAGGCGATGTGAGCACGGCATTCCCGGCTTTTCCGGGCGATCAGGAACTCGGCGCGCAGCTGCGCGCGGTGGCGCGCTGCATCAAGGCGCACGAGCAGATCGGCGATGCGCGGCAGATTTTCTTCGTCAACTTTGGCGGCTTCGATACCCACAACAACGAGTTGAGTGGTCAGGCCGAGCGCCTGCAAATCTTGAGCAAGAATCTGAAGTCCTTCTGGGATGCGCTCAACGAGATTGGCGAGCAGAACAACGTCACGGTGTTCACCGCTTCCGACTTCGGGCGCGGCTTAGGCAGCAATGGCGATGGCAGCGACCACGCCTGGGGCAATCACCAGTTCATCTTGGGCGGCGCGGTGCGTGGCGGCAGCTATTACGGGACCATGCCCAGCCTCGCTCTGGGTAGCGACGACGACATTGGCGTGGGGCGCATCATCCCCACCACGTCCACTGATCAATACGGGGCGACGCTGGCGCGCTGGTTTGGCGTGCCGGATGCGGCCTTGAACACGGTGTTCCCCAACCTGCCCAACTTCGGCGCACGGCGCGATCTGGGCTTCTTCCTCTAAAGTTGGCCCGCTACAGCAGCAAATTCCACAGCGGCACGGTGGCCAGCGACAGCACGATGCCGACACCCACCACGGTGTTGGCGAGCTGAGGCGCCAAGCCCGACTGCTGGGCGAGGATGCCCGCTGAAATCATGGGCGCGGTGGCGGCCTGCAGCACACCCACTTCGAAGGGGATGCCCGTCACCGCCAGCGCGCGCCCGGTGCCAAACACCAGCAAGGGTGCTGCCAGCATCTTCCAGCCGAGCGCCGCAGTCATCGGCGCCAGATTGGCGCGGATATCTGCGGGTTTGAACTGCAAGCCGACGGCGAACAGGGCAAGCGGCGACAGCGTGGTGCCGATGCGATGCAGGAGCTCATCTGCCAGCGGCGGCCAGCCACCCGCCAGCCCCACCGCGAAGCCCAGCAGCATGGCGATGAAGGGCGGGAAGCGCGCCACCCGCAGCAGCACCGCGCCCACGCTCGTCGCCGTGCCCGAAAACCAGGCAGCGGCGAACACGCCAACGGTCGAGAGTGCGAGGAAGGACCCCGCCTGATCGGCCAGCACGGCGGCACCGAGATGATCCTTGCCTTGCAGTGCCGCAATGAGCGGAATGCCCGTGAACGAGGTGTTGCCGAAACCCGCGACGAGCACCAGCGCGCCAATGACGCCGCGCGACCAGCCCGCTGCGCGGCCAATGAGCCAGAGCACCGCAGCAGCCCCCAGCGCGGTGCCCCACATCGCCATCACGGGAAACCACAGACCCGGCTCCACGTGCAGCTTGGGAATCAGCTCCAGCACCAGCGCGGGAAAGGCTATGTTGAGCACCCAGCCATTGAGGCCTGGCACCCACTGCGCGGCATCGGCGCGCACCCGCACGGTGATGGCACCCAACAGCATGCAAACACCCAGCAACACCAAAGCACTCATGTGCGTTTCACCAGTTGATCGAGTCCAAAGCAACGCGGATTGAGGATGTGCGCAGGGTCGCGCACACGCTTGGCAGCGACCAGCTCGGCCACCACCGATGGAGCCGCACGCTCGGCAAACGCCGTGCCCCATTTGCTGCCCACGCCGTGCTCGGCGCTGAAGGTGCCGCGGTGCGCGGCGGTGACATCGAACACCAGCTGCACCAGCACCTCGGCGTGCGCCTGCACGGGCTGCTCCCGCGTGCCCAGCAGATGCAAATGCGCGCCACCTACACCGGCGTGGCCGAAAGCGATCAGCTGCACGCCGGGGTGCTGTGCCTTCAGTGCGGCTTCGAGCGCAGCAAGATAGTCCCCGAAGACCTCAACCGGTGTCGCGGTATCGAAGGCCAGCCGACCGCCACCCAGCGCCTTCATGGCGTGGTTGCTGGCCTCGGTGATGCTATGGCGGATGTGCTTCAGGGCCTTCAGCGGCGCATAGCCCAGCGCATCATCCGGCTGCTGCAAGGTCTCGGTGAGAAATTGATAGAGATGCGCCGCCAGCTCTTCGTCCGCGTCATCGCTCTTGACCTGGAGCAACAGATAGAACGCGGCCTGCGGGTCACGCTCGAAGGGCCATCTGAAGCTCTCACCCTGCATTGCCCGCACCAGTGCCATGGCACTGGCGCTGATGAACTCGAACTCTTCGACATCGGTGCCGAACACATCGCGGGCGAGTGCCAGCACGCGCATGGCGGCGGGCATGTCGGCCACGGGGATGAGTGCCGCCTCGCGCTGTGCGGGCAGCTGGTGTAGTCGCAGCATCAGCCGTGCGATGACGCCGAGCACGCCCTGCGTGCCAATCAAACCCTGCTGCACATCGGGCGCAGCGCTATCAATGGCGAGCACCTGCGGCGCGGGTGCGAACCACTGCGGCCCGGCTTGCGGCCCCGTGTCGCTGCCATCAGCCCACAGGCCCCACGCGGTTTCGCAGCCATGCGCGGCAGTGCCGTAGCACACGGCATTCGCACCGGCCGAACCATTGGCCACGCAGGCGCCCACGGTGGCGCTGCTGGTGCTGCCCATTTCCATGGGCCAGACCAGGCCGTGGGGTTCGAGCGCGTCATTGAGGGCATCCACTGCCACGCCGCATTCCACTTCGGCGCGCTGGCCTGCCACATCGATGGCGAGAATGCGGTTGAGTTTTTCCAGCGACAGCACCAGCTCGCCTTCGGGCCGCTGGGCCTCCACCAGTCCAGTGCGACCGGCGCTGATCACCAGAGGCTGCCCCAGTGCCTGGGCCTCGCGCAGCACGGCGGCCACGCCCGCCTCATCGACCGGGAGCAACACGGCGGGAGTGTGTCCCGGCGCACCGCGTTCGGGCACGGCATAGCGGGCCACGGCCTCCGGGGTGCTGAGGCAGGCCACCGCGGGCAGGCGTTGCGGCAGGGCAAGGGGGGACAAGTTCAAGACTCGCGGGTTCTGGGAGATCGCTATTGTCCTCGCAGCCGCGCGCAATTGCAGGCCGAGCATTGCAACCTTTTTGGCGGCTGGCGCATCCTGTGTGCATCGCACGCTGGCCGTGCCCCCAGTGCCTTCCTGTCACTGCCTCCCTCCCCACTCTTGTCTCCGGTTTCTGCCCCATGACTCTTCGTCGTATTGCGCTGTTGCTCACCACCGCGCTCGCGCTGGGCGCCTGTGCCCAAACGCCTGTGACCGAACCCGTTGCAGCCGCGCCCGCCAGCACAGCGCAGCGCGCGCCAAGCCCCAGCGAAGCGCTGCAACAGCTGTTTGCCGACTACTGGGAGGAGAGCCTCCAGCTCAATCCGCTCAATGCCACCTACGTGGGCGATGCCCGCTACAACGACCAGCTGCCGAATTTTCTGAGCGCCGACTACCGCGCCCGCTCCACCGCCTTTGCCAAACAGTGGCGCGAGAAAATTGCAGCGGTGAATACCGCCCCGCTCAGTGAGCAGGATCGCCTGAGCGTGCAGATGTTTTTGGCCGACCGCGACGAGGAGCTGGCGGGAGATCGCTTCCCGGGTCATCTGCAACCGATCAACCAGTTTTATTCCACGCCCAATCTGCTGGCACAGCTCGGTTCCGGTAGCTCCGCGCAGCCGTTCAAGACGGTGAAGGACTACGACGACTGGGCCGCCCGCGCCAGCAAGATTCCGGTGCTGTTCACCCAGGCCATTGCCAACATGCGCGACGGCATGGCTGCCGGTGTGGTGCAGCCCAAGGTGCTGATGGTGAAGGTGCTGCCGCAGCTCGACGCGCTGATTTCAGACGATGCGACCCAGACCCTGTTCTACCGGCCCATCAGCACTCTGCCGGCGGACTTCAGCGCCGAGGACAAGGCGCGGCTCACCGCCCGCTACACCGCGCTCATCAGCAAGGAGCTGATACCGGCCTACCAGGGCCTGCGTGATTTCATTCGCGATGAGTACCTGCCCAAGACGCGCAGCACCGTGGGCATTGGCGCGCTGCCGGATGGCGCGGCCTGGTATGCCTACCTCGCCAAGAGCCAGACCACCACCGACCTCACACCCGCGCAGATTCACCAGATTGGCCTCGATGAAGTGGCGCGCATTCACACCGCGATGAGAAAGGTCATCAAGGAGCTGAAGTTCAAGGGCGATCTCAAGGCCTTCTTCAAGTTTCTGGATACCGACAAGCGCTTCACCTTCAAGACCGAAGCCGACCTGCTCGCCCACTACGAAAACCTGCGCAAGAAGGTGGACCCGGGCGCGGCGAAGCTTTTCGCCCTGCAGCCCAAGGCCGCGTTCGAAATTCGCCCGGTGGAGGCCTATCGCAACAAATCCGCCGCGGGTGGCAGCTACCAGGGCCCGAGCGAAGACGGCACCCGCCCCGGCATCTTCTACGTGAACACCTACGACCTGCCGAGCCGCAAGATCTGGGATGCGGAAGACCTCTACCTGCACGAGGCCATCCCTGGCCATCACTTCCAGATCGCCCTGCAGCAGGAGCTCACCGACCTGCCCAAGTTCCGCCGCTTCGGCGGCGCCACCGCCTATGTGGAAGGCTGGGGCCTGTACGCCGAATCGCTCGGCAAGGAGCTGGGGGTGTACCAGGACCCGTACGACTACTTCGGCTATTTGCAGAACGAACTCTGGCGCGCGATTCGTCTGGTGGTGGACACCGGCCTGCACGACAAGGGCTGGAGCCGCAAGCAGGTGATCAGCTACATGCTGAAGAATTCGGCGCAGAGCGAGACCCAGGCCATCTCCGAAGCCGAGCGCTACATGGCCATTCCGGGTCAGGCGCTCGCCTACAAAATCGGCGAGCTGAAGATCAAGGAACTGCGCCAGCGCGCCGAGAAAGCGCTGGGGGCGAAGTTCGACATCCGCGAATTTCACCGCGAAGTGCTGAAAGACGGCTCGGTGCCGCTCGATGTACTCGAAGGCAAGATCAACCGCTGGATTGCAGCGCAGGCCTGAGGACCACCCCATGAACTTTCTGCACACGATGGTGCGCGTCAAGGATCTCGACGCCTCGATGCACTTCTACCGCGATCTGCTGGGACTGGTGGAAGTGAGCCGCAGCGAACATGCGCAGGGTCGCTTCACGCTGGTGTACCTGGCCGCACCCGGCGACACCGCGCAGGCCGCCAGCACCCAGGCGCCGTTGATCGAGCTGACCTACAACTGGCCTGATGAACAGGGCGCAGTGGAGCAGTACGCGGGTGGCCGCAACTTCGGTCACCTGGCCTTTCGCGTGGAAGACATCTACGCCGCCTGCGCGCGCCTGCAAGCCGGTGGCGTGGTCATCCAGCGCCCGCCGCGCGACGGCTACATGGCCTTTGTGCGCTCGCCTGATCTGATCTCCATTGAGCTGCTGCAGGCGGGCGGCGCGCTGCCCAAGGCCGAGCCCTGGGTCTCGATGCCGAATGTCGGCGCCTGGTGAGTTGGCGCTATTCGACGGTAACGCTCTTCGCCAGGTTGCGTGGCTGATCAACATCCGTGCCCTTCAGGCAGGCCACGTGGTAGGCCAGTAGCTGCAGGGGCACGGTGTAGAGCATGGGGTCGGTGAGTTCATCGCCGTGCGGCATGGGGATGATGGTGACGCCCGGCTCGCTCTTGAGGCCGGAGTCGCGGTCGGCGAAGACATACAGCTCGCCGCCGCGCGCCTGCACTTCCTTGAGATTGCTCTTCACTTTTTCCAGCAGCGGGCCATCGGGTGCCACTGCAATCACCGGCATGTTTTCATCCACCAGCGCCAGCGGGCCGTGCTTCAACTCACCCGCAGCATAGGCCTCGGCGTGGATGTAGCTGATCTCCTTGAGCTTCAAGGCGCCTTCAGCAGCGACCGGACTCATCGCACCACGGCCCAGGAACAACGCGTGCTGCTTGTGGATGAAGCGTTCGGCCAGCAGGCGCAGTGCGGCGTCTTCCTTCAAGGCCTCACCTACCTGTGCGGGTGCGGCTTGCAGGCTTTTCACGTAGCGGCGCTCGTCGGCTTCGCTCAGGCCCTTGCGGCGCGCGAGCAACAGCATCACCAGGGCAAGCGCCATCAACTGCGTGGTGAAGGCCTTGGTGCTGGCCACGCTGCGCTCAGGGCCGGCGTGCGTCATCAACGCGATGTCGCTCTCTCGCACCAGGCTTGATTCTGGCGAGTTGCAGATGACGAGACTGGCAGCGATTTGTTTGGTCTTGGCGTGACGTAGCGCTTCGAGCGTGTCGGCAGTTTCACCCGACTGGCTGATGGTGATGAAGAGCGTATCGGGCTCGATCATCGGGTCGCGGTAGCGGAACTCGCTGGCGATCTCGGCGACGCAAGGCACGCGCGCGATGCGCTCGAACCAGTATTGCGCCACCGCACCGGCATTGGCTGAAGTACCGCAGGCGACGATGCGCACGCGCTTCACCCGTGCCAACAGCTCGGCCGCCTTGGGGCCCAGACAGGCTTCGAGCACGCGACCATCGGCAATGCGGCCTTCGAGTGCATTGACGAGTGCGGTGGGCTGCTCGAAGATTTCCTTCTGCATGAAATGCCGGTAGCTGCCTTTCTCCACCGCGCCAGCGCTCAGGGAGGAATGCTGCTCCTTGCGCTGCTGCACCACGCCCTGCTTGTTGAACACGCTGTAGCTGTTGAGCGTGATCTCGGCCAGGTCCCCTTCATCGAGATAGACGATACGGCTGGTGACACTCACCAGCGCCGTGGCATCACTGGCCGCGAACATCTCGCCCACACCAATGCCGATGGCAAGCGGCGAGCCGCGCCTTGCCAGCAACATACGCTGTGACTCCTTGGCCGAGATCACCGCCAGCGCATAGGCGCCGGTGATGCGCGCGACCATCTTGAGCATGGCGGTGCGCAGGTCATCGCCGCTGTCGATGAGATTTTGCAGCAGGTGTGCGAGCACTTCCGTGTCGGTCTCGCTGGCAAAAACGAAGCCCTTGGCCGTCAGCTCGTCGCGCAGCTCTTCGTAGTTTTCGATGATGCCGTTGTGCACCACTGCGATGTCTCGCGAAGCATGTGGATGCGAGTTGCGCTCGGCCGGCACACCGTGCGTGGCCCAGCGGGTGTGGGCAATGCCCGTGCTACCCGGCTTCGGCGCGGCGGCTTCCAGCTCAGCCACCTTGCCCACTGCACGCACCACTTGCAGCTGGCCGTTGGCGAGCGTCGCAACGCCAGCGGAATCGTAGCCGCGGTATTCGAGCCGCTTCAGGCCCTCGATGAGAATGGGCACCACATTGCGCTGGGTCACAGCGCCAACGATTCCGCACATGGTTTGGGGGTCAGCAGTGATGCAAATGAGCCCGTATTGTATGGGGCGCCCCGGGCTGATCGCCCGCGGCCTTGCCACCCTGCCGACCCTTGCCACCGCCATGACCGTGCTCATCGCACTGCTGATTGTTTTGCTGCTGGGCCTCTGCGCCTGGCTGCTGCTGGAACTGCGGCGTTTTCAGCAGCAGCTGGATGCCCTGCACGCCCGCCTGAAGGCCAGCCCCGCTCTGTTGCCGCCTGCCGTAGCACCCGCGGGCAAGGCGCGCATCGTCATCGAGATCCTCAATCCCTTCGAGCTGGCCGCCAAGGAGACGCGCCTGGCCACGGCTGCCGCCAAGCTGGCGCCGAAGATGATCGAGCGCATCGTCTATGACCGGGCCGCGATCATGATTGCCCAGCAGATGGCCGAACAGGGTGTTGAGGCGGAGGTGAAGACCCATGTCGCTTGAAGGTCTGGCGGCACTCCTCGCCGTGATTGCCGGTCTGCTGATCTGGGCGCTTATGGGCAGCCGCCGTTCGGCCGCACGCCTGGCGGCACTGGACGAGGCGCTGCGCCATGCCGAGGCCGCCGGCCGCGAACAGGCCAGCCGCTTGGCTGCGCTCGAAGCGCTGCGCGACACCCAGCAGCTCACCGAGCACGCCATCGCCACCGGCACGGCCGTGGTGCGCGAGGTGCACAAGGGCATCGCGGACATTCCCTTCAGCGTGCTGGAGGCGATTCCCGCTGCCAGAACTTCCGCCAAGGCCCTGCGCGGCCTGCATGATGCGATCAGCGACGGCGTTTACGGCGCGTTGGGGAATCTCAACAAGGCGGTGGGGCGCGAGTTGCGCAAGGGCGTGCCGCTGCAAGAGGCGCCAGCAGCCCTCGATACCGCGGTCGAGCAGTTACGCGCACTGCCTGCAGAACCGGGCAATGTGCCTGCACCGGATGGCAGCAAGAAGGGATGGGGATAAGGGCGCAATCCGCAATCCGCAATCGCGAACCCTATTTCTTCACCGGCTTCTTCCATCCCGCAATGCTCTTCTGCTCACGCGCACGGCAGATGGTGAGGGCGTCGGCCGGAGCGGTCTTGGTGATGGTGGAGCCCGCTGCCACATAGGCATTGCGCTCGATGGTGACCGGGGCCACCAGCTGTGAATCGGTGCCGATGAAGGCATCGTCGCCGATCACCGTCATGTGCTTGTTCACACCGTCGTAATTGCAGGTGATCACGCCCGCGCTGATGTTCACGCGCGCGCCCACCATCGCATCCCCAATGTAGGCGAGATGACCGGCCTTGGTGCCTTCGCCGAGCTGGCCTTTCTTCACTTCCACGAAGTTGCCGATGTGCACTTCGTCCGCAAAGCGGGTATCAGGCCGCACACGGGCAAAGGGGCCGATGCGGCAGGCCTTGCCGGCGTCCAGGCCTTCCAGCACGGAGTGGCTCAGCACCTCGCTGCCAGCGCCGAGACGCACGTTCTTCAGCACGCTGTAGGGCCCGACGCACACGCCGTCACCCAGCATGCAGTCGCCCTCGATCACCACACCCACATCGATGAATACATCGCGACCGACCTTGAGCTTGCCGCGCAGATCAAACCGTGAGGGATCGGCAAAGGCCACGCCATCGCGCATCAGGGCATCGGCCTGCCGGCGCTGATACACGCGCTCCTGGGCAGCAAGCTGGAGGCGATCGTTCACGCCTTCCACTTCGTTGGGGTTCTGCGCCGATACGGCGCGCACCGCCACCCCATCGCGCACGGCGAATCCCACCACATCGGTGAGGTAGTACTCGCCCTTGCTGTTGGCATTGCCGATGGCCGCGAGCCAGGGCTTCAGCAGATGTGCGGGCGCCGCCATGAGGCCAGTGTTTACTTCCCGAATGGCGCGCTGCGCATCCGTTGCATCGTTCTCCTCAACAATGCCGATCACCGCACCATTCGCGTCACGCAGGATGCGGCCATAGCCCTTAGGCGCATCGAGTACGACAGTGACCACGGCAAGCGCCTGCTCGGCAGCAAGCAGCAGCGCGCGCAGCGTCTCGGCCGATACCAGCGGCACATCGCCGTAGAGGATGGCGATGATGGCGTCATCTGGCACCTGCGGCGCGGCTTGCAGCACCGCATGGCCGGTGCCCAGTTGCTGGTGCTGGTTCGCCCACTGCACGGGCAGCGTGGTGAATCCGGCCTGGGCGAACCAGCCCTGTACCTGCTCGCCCGCATGGCCCACCACCACATGGCAGCTGCGCGCGTTGACCTGTTCGGCCGTGCCAAGCACATGGCCCAGCATGGGCTTGCCGCCGATGGGATGCAGCACCTTGGGCAGCGCGGACTTCATGCGCGTGCCCTGCCCGGCAGCGAGGATGATGACGTGGATGTTTGGCATGACGTGGCTCGGGTCAACTGAAACAAAAAAGCCGCTTTTCAGCGGCTTTGATTGTGCCCTGCGGCTTTGGGACCTGCTTCAGCGTGCGGTCTTGTTCAGATCCTGCACGAACTTCAAACGTGCGGCCGCTTCCACCAATTCGGCCTGCGCCTTGGCGAGGTCGATCTCCTTGCCGCCGCTGGCCAGCATTTCTTCAGCGCGCTGCTTGGCGGCGAGTGCCGCCTGCTCGTCGGCATCACCGGCGCGCATTGCAGAGTCAGCAAGGATGGTCACCAGCTTGGGCTGCACTTCCATGATGCCGCCGCCGATGAAGATGTTCTGCTCGCCAGCAGCGGTTTGCACACGCAGCGCACCGGCCTTCAACCGCGTGAGCAGTGGCGCGTGGTGCGGCAGGATGCCGATGTCACCCGTGACTGCTGCGGCATAGACCGCCGACGCAGGGCCAGAAAAAATCTGGCCTTCGGCGCTGACGACTTCGACTTGAAATGTGCTCATGGTTTTCGCTCGCTCTGCTCGCTACCGTGAGGGCGCTTCGCTGTGGGGGCGCTCCGCTTCGCTCGCTGTGAGGGCGCTTCGCTTCACTCGCTGTGAGGGAAAAGCAGTTGCTTTACCTCACAGGATGCGAAGCATCCGACCTCACAGGGCGCGAAGCGCCCGCCCTCACAGGCGGCAAAGCCGCCGCCCTCACAAAAATTACAGCTTCTTCGCTTTCTCGATCGCTTCGTCGATGCCGCCGACCATGTAGAAGGCCTGCTCCGGCAGATGATCGTATTCACCGTCAACGATGCCACGGAAGGCGCGGATGGTGTCCTTCAGCGACACGTACTTGCCGGGCGAGCCAGTAAATACTTCGGCGACGTGGAAGGGCTGGCTCATGAAGCGCTGCACCTTGCGGGCGCGATACACGGCGCGCTTATCGTCTTCGCTCAGCTCGTCCATGCCGAGAATCGCGATGATGTCTTTCAGTTCCTTGTAGCGCTGCAGGATGCCCTGCACGTCACGGGCGATCTGGTAGTGCTCCACGCCGATGACGTTCGGATCGAGCTGACGCGAGGTCGAGTCGAGCGGGTCGATGGCGGGGTAGATGCCGAGGGCGGCGATGTCACGCGAGAGCACCACGGTGGCGTCAAGGTGAGCAAACGTCGTGGCAGGCGAAGGGTCGGTGAGATCGTCCGCCGGCACGTAGACGGCCTGGATGGAGGTGATCGAACCCTTCTTGGTCGAGGTGATGCGTTCCTGCAGCACGCCCATTTCTTCGGCGAGCGTCGGCTGGTAGCCCACGGCCGAAGGCATACGGCCGAGCAATGCCGACACCTCGGTGCCGGCCAGGGTGTAGCGGTAGATGTTGTCGACGAAGAACAGGATGTCGCGGCCTTCGTCGCGGAAGTACTCGGCCATGGTCAGGCCGGTCAGCGCCACGCGCAGACGGTTGCCCGGCGGCTCGTTCATCTGGCCATACACGAGCGCCACCTTGTCGAGCACGTTCGAGTCTTTCATCTCGTGATAGAAGTCGTTGCCCTCGCGGGTGCGCTCACCCACGCCGGCGAACACGGAGTAACCGCCGTGCTCCTTCGCGATGTTGTTGATGAGCTCCATCATGTTCACGGTCTTGCCCACGCCGGCGCCGCCGAACAGGCCGACCTTGCCGCCCTTGGCGAACGGGCAGAGGAGATCAATCACCTTGATGCCGGTTTCCAAGAGTTCAGTCGAGCCGGACTGGTCTTCGTAGCCGGGAGCGGCGCGGTGGATTTCCCACTTGTCGTCGCTGGCGACAGGGCCGGCTTCGTCGATGGGGTTGCCGAGCACGTCCATGATGCGGCCGAGCGTGCCCTTGCCGACCGGCACGGAGATCTTTTTGCCGGTGTTGGCGACGGCCATGCCGCGCTTGAGGCCTTCGGAAGCGCCCATGGCGATGGTGCGGACGACGCCGTCGCCCATCTGCTGCTGCACTTCGAGGGTCAGGTTCTCCGACGCAATGGTGAGTGCGTCGTAGACCTTCGGGATCGCATCGCGCGGAAACTCAACGTCGACGACGGCGCCGATGACTTGAACGATTTTGCCGGTGCTCATGGGTGTTCCTTGCGTGAATCTAGCTTTGAAAAAGTGTGGTTCTGAAGTCGATCAAACGGCAGCCGCGCCGCTGACGATTTCGGAGAGTTCTTTGGTGATCGCGGCCTGGCGGGCCTTGTTGTAGCTCAGCTGCAGCTTGCCGATGATCTTGCCGGCATTGTCGGTAGCACCCTTCATGGCCACCATACGCGCCGACTGCTCGGAAGCTCCGTTCTCTACGATGGCCTGATAGACCTGCGACTCGACATAGCGGCCGAGCACGTAGTCCAGCAGCTCTTCAGCGGAGGGCTCATAGAGATAGTCCCAGGCTTCCAGCAGGCCTTCGGACTTCACGGGCTCCAGGGGCAGCAACTGCGTGAGAGTGGCCTTTTGAACCATCGTGTTGACGAACTGGGTCGAGCCGATCAGCACGCGATCCACATTGCCATCACGGTAGGCGTCGAGCGCCACCTTGATGACACCCACCAGCTGGTCAAGCTTCGGCGCATCGCCGAGCTTGCTCACTTCCGCCAGCACGGTGCCGCCAAAACGCTTGAAGAAGGACACGCCCTTGCTGCCAACGGCGATGTACTGCACCTCAGCGCCCCTGTCTTTCCACTCCTTGGTGGCGCGGGTCACGGCGCGGAACATGTTCACGTTCAAGCCACCGGCGAGGCCGCGATCCGAGGTGATCACGATCACCAGCACGCGCTTGGCCGGTCGTTCCACCAGGAACGGGTGGCGATACTCCGGGTTGGCGAGCGCCAGGTGGCCCACCACGCGGCGGATTTGCTCCGCGTAAGGGCGTGCCTGCGCCATACGAGCCTGCGCCTTGCGCATCTTCGAGGTCGCTACTTTTTCCATCGCCTTCGTGATCTTCTGCGTCGACTTCACGCTTTTGATCTTGGTGCGAATTTCCTTTGCGCCGGGCATGGCTCTATTCCGTCAGCAACTTAGGCGAAGGTTTTCTTGAAGGCGGTGATGCCGGCCTTCAATGCCGCTTCGAGGTCGTTGTTCCAGTCACCCTTCTCATTGATCTTGCCGATCAGCTCGCCGTGCGCGGAATCAAGGTACTGATGCAGACCCGATTCAAACGCCAGCACCTTGGACACCGGCACGTCGTCGAGGAAGCCTTCGTTCACCGCGTAAATCGAGGCCGCCATGTGGGCGACCGAGAGCGGCGAATACTGCTTCTGCTTCATCAGCTCGGTCACGCGCTGGCCGCGCTCCAGCTGCTTGCGGGTGGCTTCGTCGAGGTCAGAAGCAAACTGGGCGAAGGCCGCCAGCTCGCGATACTGAGCCAGCGAGATACGAATGGAGCCCGAGAGCTTCTTGATCACCTTGGTCTGCGCCGAACCACCCACGCGCGACACCGACAAACCCACGTTCACCGCGGGACGAATACCGGCGTAGAACAAATCACTTTCCAAATAAATCTGCCCGTCGGTGATCGAGATCACGTTGGTCGGGATGTAGGCC
>CAMTXV010000231.1:0-6497 GCA_947085665.1 uncultured Sinobacteraceae bacterium
CTGGAGTTCAGACGTGTGCTCTTCCGATCTCGCGTTCTTGAACCACACCGCTTCGATGCGGGTGAGGGCGTGCATGCCGTTCGACAGGGCGCGCGTGGGCAACAGCTGCTGAATCGCCGCGAACAGGCGATCCCCTAAGGTGGCGTCGGTCATTGCTTGCTGACGATGGCGGTGAGGTCGGCCACGAGTGCGGGCTTGGCAAAAGGCGGGGTGAAGAAGCCTGCCAGATGGCCCTCAGGGCTGAGCAGCATCAGCGCGCTGGAGTGATCCATGGTGTAGGTCTCGGGCGTTTCACCCGGCACCTTGGTGTAGACGAAGCTCATGGCGCGGCCAAGCTTGTCGAGTTCTGTGTTGGGGCCGGTGGCGGCGATGAAGGCCGGGTCGAAGTACTCCACGTAGTTCTTCAGCCGCGCCGCCGTATCGCGCTCGGGGTCGATGGAGAGCAGCAGCATCTTCACCTTGTCGCGCACCGGGCCCAAGCCTTCCATCACGCTCTTCATGGTGGTGAGGGTGGCGGGGCAGATGTCCGGGCAGGTGGTGAAACCAACAAACACCACGGTCCAGTGACCAGCCAGGCTGGCGTTGGTATAGGGCTGGCCTTCTTCATCGGTGAGGGCGAAGGCCGGCAGCTCGCGGGGCGGCTGCAGCAGCGTTCCAGACTCAATGCTGACCGCCTTGGGCTGCATGAACACCAGCCCCATTGCAAGACCAAGGGCAGCGGCCAGAGCCGCCAGAAGACCAAAGCGCAGAGGCGCGGGGATTTTGTTGAGCATGGGCAAATCAGCAATGTGAACAACGATAATACGGGAATGTCCCAGCCCTCCGACGCTCTCGCCGCCCACTCCCTGTCTCTGCCACCGGAGCTCGCCACCGTGCGGGACTTCGTGCGCTGGGGCGCCTCAGCCTTTGTACGCCGCGGACTGGTGTTCGCGCACGGCACAGACAACGCGCTCGACGAGTCGTTCCACCTCACTCTCTGGGCGCTGCGATTGCCGCCAGATGTACCCGCGATTTATCTCGAAGCCACGCTCACCCAGCCCGAGCGCGCCCTGGTGTGGAAGCTGCTCAACGAGCGCCTCAACAGCCGCAAGCCGGCGGCGTATCTGATGGGCGAAATCCAGTTCTGCGGGCTGCCCTTCACCATTGACGAGCGCGTGCTGATTCCGCGCTCGCCCATCGGCGAGATGATTGGCAAGCATTTCCAGCCCTGGCTCACGGTGGAGCCGCGCCGCATTCTCGATCTCTGCACGGGCTCGGGCTGCATCGGCATTGCCTGCGCCTACGCCTTTCCGCAGGCCGAGGTGGATCTTGCCGAGCTCGACCCCGGCGCACTGCAGGTGGCCAAGAGCAACATCCTGCGGCACCGCTGCCACCCGCAGGTGCGCGCCTACGAAAGCGACCTGTTCGCGGGTCTGCCGGCCGAGGCGCGCTACGAGTTGGTGGTGAGCAATCCGCCCTATGTGCCCACGGCCGAAGTGGACGCGCTGGAAGCCGAGTTCCGCCACGAACCCAGACTGGCGCTGGAAGCCGGGGAAGACGGTATGGACATCGTTGCCCGCCTGCTCGCCGAAGTGCCGCAGGTGCTCACCGACGACGGTCTGCTGGTGTGCGAAATCGGCGGCTCGCAGGAGGAATTTCTGGCCCGCTTCCCGGGCCTGCCCGTGGCCTGGCCAGATTTCGAGCGCGGTGGCGACGGGGTGTTCGTCATCAGCCGCCGCGCGCTGGTGCAGTGGCTGCAGCGTCAATACTGAGTAATAGACATGTCTGGCAATTCCTTCGGCAAGAGTTTCGTCGTCACTACCTTTGGCGAGAGCCACGGGCCTGCGCTGGGCTGCATCGTCGATGGCTGCCCACCGGGTTTGCCACTCACCGAAGCCGACCTGCAACCGGATCTTGACCGCCGCAAGCCCGGCACCAGCAAGTTTGTTACCCAGCGCAAGGAAGAGGACCAGGTCCGCATCCTCAGCGGCGTGTTCGAGGGCCTGACCACCGGCACGCCGATTGCGCTGGTGATCGAAAACACCGACCAGCGCAGCTACGACTACAACAAGATCGTCGAAGTGTTCCGCCCCAACCATGCGGACTACGCCTATATCCAGAAATACGGCATCCGCGACCATCGCGGCGGCGGCCGCAGCAGCGCGCGCGAGACGGCGGCACGCGTGGCGGCGGGTGGCATTGCCAAGAAGTGGTTGCAGCAGAAATACGGCATCGTGATTCGCGGCTGCCTCGAACAGATGGGCCCGATCAAGGTCGAGCGCACCAGCTGGGAGACGGTGAACGACAACCCCTTCTTCGCCGCTGACCCCGCCCGCGTGCCGGAGCTGGGTGCGCTGATCGACGAGCTGCGCAGCGCCGGCGACAGCTGCGGCGCGCTGCTCTACGTCGAGGCCACCAACGTGCCGCCGGGCTTTGGCGAGCCGGTGTTTGATCGTCTCGATGCCGACATCGCGCAGGTGCTGATGAGCATCAATGCCGTGAAGGGTGTCGAGATCGGCGATGGCTTTGCGGTGGTCAACATGCGCGGCAGCGAGCACCGCGACGAGCTCTCGCCCGAAGGCTTTCTCGCCAACCACTCCGGCGGCATCAGCGGCGGCATCTCCACCGGGCAGACGGTCTATGCGCGCCTGGCGATCAAGCCCACGTCGAGCATCCAGATCAAAGGCAAGACCATCAACGCCGATGGCAAGGCCACCGAGATGCGCACCACCGGCCGCCACGACCCCTGCGTCGGCGTGCGCGCCACGCCCATTGCCGAGGCGATGCTGGCGCTGGTGCTGATGGATCATGCGCTGCGGCATCGGGCGCAGAACGCGGATGTGGTGCCGAAGACGCCGCGGATTGCCGGCCAAGCCTGAATCTCAACTTGTCATTCCGAGCGCAGCGAGGAATCTTCTCGCAGAGCGCCCGGCGCTTCCCCCAAAGCGCGCGTCGCCCTGAAGCGAGATTCCTCGCTGCGCTCGGAATGACAGCGCTGCGGCAACCCATCCACTCTCTCAACGAATGAACCTCGGCCTCCTCTACGCCATCGCTGCCAACCTCATCTGGGGCTTGGTCTTTCTCGGCCCCATCTGGGTGCCTGGGGCCACGCCCGTGCAGATCACCGGCGGGCGCTACACCTTCTATGGCTTCTTCGCGGTGCTCTGCCTCGTGTGGGTGTGGCGTCGCACGCCACAGGCCAGCGCCGTGCTGCGCAATCCGGCCGCCTGGGGTAGCGCGATGTTGCTGGCGCTGCTCGGCAACTTCATCTACTTCCTCTGTGTGTCGTTCGCGGTGCAGAGCATTGGCGTGGCGCTGCCGACCATGATCGTCGGCATGATCCCGGTCACCGTGCCGGTCATTGCCTGCCTGCTGGCGCAGCGCTGGCCCAATGGCTGGCTGTGGGCTGCCCTTGCCCTCATGAGCACGGGCATCGTGCTGGCCAACTGGCGGCCGCTGGATGGCGAGCCCAATCTGCCGGGGCTTACGGCAGCGGCGATGGCGCTGCTGTGCTGGTCGGGGTATGCGCTGCTTAACCAGCGGGCCATGCGCGTCTTTGCACCGCAGCAATCGCTGCTGTGGGCCAGCTTGCAGGGTGCCGCGGGCTTGCCCTTTGGCCTGCTGCTGTTTGCCTATGCCGGTGGTCTGGCGCAGCCGCACTTCATGCAGCTGCTGCCGGTGTGGCTGGTGCTGGGCCTGCTGTGCTCGGGGGTGGCCAATGTGCTGTGGAATGTGGGCAGCGCGCGGCTGCCCTCCACCGTGCTCGGCCCCATGATCGCCTTTGAGACGCTCAGCGGCCTGGCCTGCGCCTGGGTCTACGACGGCAAGCCCTGGCCCATGACGGCCTGGCTGGGGGCCATGCTGCTGGTCACCGGCGTGGTGCTGGCCGTGCGCGGCGAGAAGAAACCGGCGCCACCGGCCGAAGCCATGAGCACGCCGTAGGGTAGGTAAATATTTTTTGCGTGTGCCCACTGTTGGCGTGCGCGCATTTGGTGGGCCAAGGCCCACCCTACGGTGATCGAGAACAACATGGCGCTGAAAGCCACCATCTGCAAAGCCGAACTCAACATCGCCGACATGGATCGCGGCTACTACGCCGACCATGCGCTGACGCTCGCGCAACATCCGAGCGAGAACGACGAGCGCCTGATGCTGCGCCTGCTCGCCTTCGCACTGCATGCGCATGAGTACCTGGCCTTCACGAAGGGGCTGAGCGACCCCGACGAGCCGGACCTTTGGCAGAAGGATCTGACTGGCGCGATTGATGTGTGGATCGACTTGGGCCAGCCTGACGAGAAGCGCGTACTGAAGGCCTGCGGCCGCTCGCGGCAGGTGGTGGTCATCGCTTATGGCAATGCCGCGCCCATCTGGTGGGAGGGCATCGCCCCCAAGCTGGAACGCGCCCGCAACCTCAGCGTGCAGCGGCTGGTGGCGAGTGGCGACACCCCGCTGGCCGCCTTCGTGCAGAAGAACATGAGTCTGCAGTGCACCGTGCAAGACGGGCAGATTTGGCTGAGCGACGGCACGCGCAGCGCGCAGATCGACGTGGTGTCTCTGCGCTAGAAAGAGCTTTCGCTGCGCTCTCTGTGAGGTCGCTCGCCGCGTTGCGGCTTGCTGTGAGGACGTGCGCTGCGCGCACAGTGGGGAACATCGCAGAAGAAACACGCGACGAAGCTACGACGCGTTGATGGTCCTCACAAGCCTGCGGAGCAGGCTGTCCTCACAGTGAGCGCAGCGAGCGACCTCACAGCCCCGCAAGGCGGCGCCCTCACCAGCGCCAAAGGCAACTACTGAATCTTGCCGAGAAAATCCTGCTTGCCAATTTCCACCCCGTTGTGGCGCAGGATGTTGTAGGCGGTTGCCGAGTGAAAGTAGAGATTGGGCAGCACGAACTTGTTGACGTAATCAAGGCCCGTGAACTTCATGGTGCCGCGCGGATTACTGAGTGCGATCTCCCTGCCTTCGGCACCATCCAGCTGCGCGGGTGACAGACCATCGATGAAGGCATGGGTTTTCTTCACGCGCTCAATCAGCTGCTCGATGGTGGTTTCGTCGTCGGCGAACTTTGGCACCTCGATGCCGGCCAGACGCGCACCGGCGCCCTTGACGATGTCGCAGGCAATGCGCACCTGGCTCGCGAAGGGCAGCATGTCCGGGAACAGCCGGTAGTTCACGAAGACGCTGCCGTCGAGCTTCTTGGCTTCAACATGCAGGCGGGCTTTTTCCAGCAGGCTGGCGAGGTTGACCAGCGCGTGGCCGAACACGGGAATGGTGACGCTGTGCAGAGAGACGGACATGGAGGACTCCTGAGGCAGTGGTGGGTCAGTGGGTTTGTGCGGGCGCCACGCTGAAGCCTGCACGGGGAAAGTGGACGCGTACGGTGCCGGCGAGGGGGTCTTGTCGCTGCACCACCAGCTCAAACACGGAAGCATGAATGAGGCTGCCTTCGACCGGATCAACCCCGTAGTCGGTGGCGCGCACCACCACCGGCTGGCCCAGCGCGATGCCTTCGGGTTCCATCAGCGGGCCATCCAGTGGCAGCCAGCTGTCGCAGGCATTGGCGATGTCGATGGCCGCCGAGGCCGCCAGCTCGGTGTGCTGACCATGGCCAAAGGCCTGCATGCGGTCGAACCAGGCCAGCAGATGCTTGAAGGCCTCCAGCGAGGCCATCGTGCCCTTGTTGCTGCGCACGAACCAGGCGGGGTGATAGGCCGCGAAGTCCGCCAGCGTGGGCGTGTTGCCCAGCAGAAACGGCCCGCTCTCGCCCAGCTGCACGTCGATGGCATGCATCAGGGGTAGAAAGTGGAGCCGGCCAAACTCGGCATTCGGACGGCGCGCAGCACCGCCCACGAAGAAGGCCTGGCGGTCGGCACCGAACACCTGCATCAGCTCCGGCCCCATGCGCTCCGCCATGGCCTTGATGCCCGCGGGGGCGAAGTTGGTGGCCACGGCTGCGAAGAACAGCGTTTGCTCAATGGTCGCCCAGGCCTGGCAGCTGGCGCGCTGCGCAGCAGGCACCACAGGCTTGTCCGGGTGCAGGCGGTCAAGCACCCGCACGATGAGGCTGGTATCGCAGATCACATCGCGGCCCAGCTGCAAGACCGGGGTTTTGCGATAGCCGCCGGTGAGCGGCATCAGCTCGGGTTTGGGCATCACCGGCGGGATCAGCACCGACTTCCAGGCGAGGTTTTTGTAGCCCAGCACCGCACGGATTTTTTCGGCGTAGGGCGAGGCAGGGTAGTGGTGCAGGATGAGGTCGGTCATGGCGGATCGGCAGGCGCGGAGGGGTGCTGTAAAGGTGCGCAGCATACGCCGCGGTCGGCGGCTTAAGATGCGCCGCCGCCGATCCCCGCCATGACTCCCGCCGCCCTCCACGCCCGCCTCAGCGGCTACTACTTTTTCTATTACGCGACGGTGGGCGCGTTCATGCCGTACTGGTCGCCGTACCTGGAGGCGCGTGGCTTCACGGCGACCCAGATCGGCATTGCCTATGCGTTTGCGGGTTTGTCGCGCGCCAC
>CAMTXV010000232.1:0-6735 GCA_947085665.1 uncultured Sinobacteraceae bacterium
CAGAAGCTCCTGCTGGGCCTTGCGCTTGGTTTCGAGGTCCACGCCGCCGTTGATACGCTCGATCAGCGCATCGGCAAACTGGCTGGTGCCCACTTCGGTTGCACCATCAATCTGGCGGGCGAAGTCGTAGGTGACGATGCCGTCGCTGACGACTTCCGGATACACCAGGGTGATGAGGTCTGCGGCTTCTTTCCAGCCCATGTATTCGAGCATCATCACACCCGAGAACAGCAGCGAGCCCGGGTTCACCTTGTTGAGGTTGGCGTACTTGGGCGCGGTGCCGTGGGTGGCCTCGAACACGGCCACGTGGTCGGCGATGTTGGCACCGGGGGCAATGCCCATGCCGCCCACTTCAGCAGCGATGGCGTCGCTGAGGTAGTCACCGTTCAAGTTGGTGGTGGCGATCACATCGAACTCGTCGGGGCGCAACAGCATCATCTGGAACATGATGTCGGCGATGCGGTCCTTGATGACGATCTTGCCCTCGGGCTGCTTGCCCTTGAACTCGCCATAGAGCTGCTCTTCGGTGATGGTGACGCCACCGAACTCTTCGCGGGCCACTTCGTAGCCCCAGTTGCGGAACGCACCTTCGGTGAACTTCTGGATGTTGCCCTTGTGCACGAGGGTCACAGACTCACGGCCATTATCGACGGCGAACTGGATGGCCTTGCGCACCAGACGCTTGCTGCTGAACTCGGAGACCGGCTTGATGCCGATGCCCGCGCCTTCAAAGAACTTGGCGCCCATTTCCTCGCGCAGGAACTTCGCAACCTTCTCGTTCTCCGGCGTACCGGTCTTGTATTCAATACCGGCGTAGACGTCTTCGGTGTTCTCACGGAACAGCACGATGTCGACCTTGCCCGGGGTTTTCAGCGGGCTGGGCACGCCGGTGTAGTGGCGCACGGGGCGTACGCAGGCGTAGAGGTCGAGGTCCTGACGGAGTGCGACGTTGAGGCTGCGGAAGCCGCCGCCCACCGGCGTAGTGAGCGGACCCTTGATGGACACCACGAGATCCTGCAACGCGTGCAGGGTTTCCTCGGGGCAGTAGTTGCCGTCGTAAATGCCAGCGGCCTTCTCGCCCAGATAGGTTTCGCACCAGTGAATCTTGCGCTTGCCGCCGTAGGCCTTGGTGACCGCGGCATCCCAGATGCGCAGGCAGGCCTTGGTGATGTCGGGGCCGATGCCGTCGCCTTCCACATAGCCAACGATGGGCTGGTCGGGCACCTGCAGCTGGCCGTTCTGGATGGTGATCTTCTGGCCGGTGGCGGGGATCTTGATGTGGCGATATTCCATGATGTCCTCGTGGGGGATTGGGAGCCGCGGTTGCGACGCCGGTTTTCAGTTATGTTCGGCTCGTCAATGCAAACGGCCTGCGTGAGACGTTGCTGCGATTGTACCGGCAGAAGACCTTGAAAAAGATAACTTGAGGAGAAAGTCGAATGCAGGACAACAAGAAGACCGCCCTGGTGGTCATCGCCCCCGGCACCGAATCACTCGAAGCCGTCACTGTGATCAACGTGCTGCGCCGCGCCCATGTTGCCGTCACCGTCGCCGCAGTGGGAGACACGCTCGAGGTGCTGGGCAGCCGCGACATTCCGCTCACCGCATCGGTGCTGCAGACCCAGATCGCCAACAGCAGCTTCGATCTGATCGCACTGCCTGGCGGTGAACAGGGCGCCAGGGCCATGGCGGCGCATGCACCGCTCATCCAGCAGCTGCAGGCGCAGCGACTGGCCCACCGCTGGACCGCAGCCCTCTGCGCCGCCCCTGCCCTCGTGCTGGCGGCCCATGGTCTGCTCGATGGCAAGCAAGCCACGGGTTATCCCTCCCTGCGCAACGCATTGCTGCATTACGTTGATCTGCCTGTCGTGGTGGATGGTCACACCATCACCGGCCAGGGCCCGGCCAGTGCCATGGCGTTTGCTCTCATGTGCGTCGAGAAACTCGTGGGCGAAAATGCCCGTCGCGAAGTGGCAGACGCACTGCTGGCCTGAACTCGGCAGGTAACAAAAAGCCCGCAGCGAGCGGGCTTTTTTGTTGCAGCAGAAGGCCTCAGCCGCGTTTGCGGCGCCACAGGCCCATAAGACCCAGGCCCGCCAGCAGCGCAAGTCCGGCGGCACCACCGCCAAACCGCCCCGAGCCCTCGGCAATACCCGGCACTGGCGGATTGATCACCGGCGGGGTCACGCCACCGCCATCACCGGCCTTGAAGGTGTATTGCAGCACGCCACGGCCAAAGGTTCCCGAGAACAACTGGCTGTCATCCCCCGGCTTCAGCACCAGCTGGTTCACGGGCACGTTGGGGTGGTCGCCCAGCGGCACCCACTCACTGCCGGAGAGGTCGCTGCTGATGAACAGACCCACGTCGGTGGCCACGATCAGCTGGTTGCCGCGCTTGAGGATGTAGGTGCTGATGACGTCCGGCAGATTGCCCTGGATGCTGGTGAAGGTTTCACCCGCGTCCTTCGACACCCAGACGTTCTTGCCCTGCTGCACATTGCTGTTGGTGTCGCCGAACTGGCCCACGCCCGCCCAGCGCGCAGGCGAGTAGCCGCCCAGCACCACATAAATGGTCTTGCCCGTCGGGTCGGCGCGGTCGATGTGGATGTTGTAGATGAAGCGGTTCGGCAGGCCCGTCATCGCCGCGTCGTGCCAGCCGGCGGAGGTGCCCTTGGCGGGCGGCGCATCACCGCCCACGTTGGTCGAAATCTTGTTCTGGAACTGATCCGTAGAGCCCACCAAATTGCAGGGCGCGCAGGAGCCGACGTAAACAAAATCGCCGTGCACATCCAGCGGACGGGTGCGTGCCTGGAAGAGCACACCGCCGGCGTTGGCATTGGCGCCCAGGTCATAGACGGTGGTCCAGGTAGTCAGCGGGTTGCCGTCTGCATCCGATTCACCCGCATTCAGCGTCACCGCCACCTTCTGGCCCACTGCCACCAGATGGTTGGCGTCGAGCTGATCCATTTCGAACGGCGAGAGAAAATGGGCGGTGCCCACATCGAAGTCATTGATGGAAATCGTGCTCACACCGCCGTCAGTGGTGCGGTTCAAGCTCAAGCCCGGCGTCTGGTAGTAGGCGACGTTGCTGTCATCCGGGTCCACTGCCGTCCACATGCCATCGCCGATGTAGATTCGGATCTGCTGCCGGCTGTCGTCCGGCAAGATCTTGCCGGAGGTGTTGTCCTGCAGGCCGTACCAAACCGTGCCGTCCTTCGCTACCGAGATGCCGTAGTTGAGCAGGGTGTAGAAGCCGGTGTTGGCGGGAATCCACTTGTCGTTGTTGAAGCCGTCGGTCACGGGGTTGGCCGAGTACTGCTTGTCGACGCCACCGTCATGGCCCGCGAAGAGCCACACGCCACCTGCGTCATCCGGAATGAAGATCGCGCCCTGCTGGTCCGGGTGGGTGGTGGTGCGGTCGGTGCCCACCTGCGTGCTGCTGGTGGGGCAGGTCGGCGTGCCGGGGTCGCCCAGGTTGCCGATGAGGAAGGCGCAGGTCTTGCCGGCAAAGTAGGTGCCGATCACGCGGAAATCCGCTGCACCAGCCGCCTGGGTGCTGCCGTCTTGCGGCACGTTGGCGGCGTTCATCCAGATTTCTTCAAGGCCGAAAGCGATGCGCGTCGGCGCGCCCGTCAGCGGGTCCGTCTGGGTGGGGTCCACCGCAATCCACTGGTCATACCAGGACTGCACGCCAGGCCCAACACCGAGTGCCGCCGTGGTGGACAGCGAGGATCCATTGACTGGGGATGTGGCCACCAGCTCGGCGTCATCCGCCATGCGGGTCCAGGTATCGCCAAAGTCGGCAGAGACATACACGCCGTTGAAGGAGGTGGGGCTCACACCCTCAGCCGCCAGACCGCAGATGAACTGCGGATCGCCATTCGGACCACCGGGCAGGCTGCTGCATTCAATGGGCAGCTGGCCGCCCGCGCCCAGGTCAGCGTCCAGCAGCGGGCCGCTGGTGCCGTTGAACAGGCGGGCGTCCTGAATGAGTGCGTAGAGGTAGTTCTTGTCCTGCTCGGGGCCAGTGGCATTGCCCATCTCGATGCGACCGAGGCGATCCTGCGCGGGCAGGCCCGTGGGCGCGGGCAACCCGGTCACCGGGTCAGAGGGCGCAAAGTTGGTCACACGGGTGAAGCTGCCGGGGGCGCCGTTCACGGATTTGTAGAAGCCATTGCCCGGAGATTGCGGCGTGCCCTCGCTGTAGGGCAGCGTGCCGGCGCGATAGCCCACTGCGGCCACCACCGGGCAGCCATCCGCGCAGGCCGGGTCAGCATCGCCCTCGGGGCTTTTCACCGCCAAACCGGTGACGAAGTTGGCGAAACCACAGACGGGATCAGCCGTGTTACCGGCGCAGGCGTCAGAAACCGGCAGCGCCACGTTGGTATAGCTGGCCCCGGCATCGGTGGAGCGATACAGCCCCTTGCCGGTGGCGGCGTAGACAATGCTGGGCTTGGACTGATCCACCGCCATCACGAAGCTGAAGGCACCATCCGGCACGCCGCTGGCTTTCTTCCAGGTGGCACCAAGGTCATCGCTGTACCAGGCACCGAGGCCGATGTAGCTGTTGCCGCCCTGGGTGTGCTCGCCTGTGAGCGCCAGCACGCGTCCATCCGCGCCACCAGCGGCGGGGGTCCATTCCACCGCACTGGTCACCAGCGTGGGCAGGCCGGTGGCGCCGTTGCCGTGGATGGGCTTCCAGAGGTCGCCCA
The DNA here is from genome assembly GCA_947085665.1 of uncultured Sinobacteraceae bacterium. Lineage (GTDB taxonomy): Bacteria > Pseudomonadota > Gammaproteobacteria > Nevskiales > Nevskiaceae > Stagnimonas. Next base: position 4,713 of record CAMTXV010000232.1, read on the forward strand.
AGGTGGCCACGTCACCATCCACTGCCTCGCTCATCCAGATACCGCCATTGCCCACTGCGGCGAAGAGGCGCTTGCGCTCCACGTCGTAGGCAAAGTCGTCCACGCGGCCCATCACGTCATAGATGCCGTCGTTACCAGAGCTGGCCTCGAAACGCGCGTCGAAAACCTGCGAACCCTTGCCGTACTCGAGCCACTGGCCGTCGGCGTTGGCGACGGCCTTCTGGCGGGCGAAGCCGGCGTTCTTGGCATCCACCGCACGTTGCATCAGGCCTTCGGGCATCTCGCCGATCATCTCGGCGCGGGCAGCCTTCAGGGCGCTGGCCTCCGTGAAGGACTCCGGCAATTTCTTCCAGACGCAGACTTCGGCACCGAAACGGCTGCGGATCATCTCGGCGGCGCGGTCGGTCATGGCGGGGCGGAACTCGCGGGCGAGTGCCACCGGGTCGCGAGCGTCGTAGCCGGCAGGGCAGCCGAAAGCTGCCTGGCCCTGGGCGTCGTAATGCAGTCCATTGGGCAGCGGCGCCATCACGGCGGCGACGGCAGCACAGCTCAGGCCAAATACCAGGGCGGGCTTCTGGAACAAACGGGAGGGAAATTTCATGGGATCGAACCGGCGGTTGAAATCTGGGGCGAGTGTCAGGCAACCCAGACTTAACGAGCCAGTGACGATCCGTTGACTGGTTGAAGACAAAAAAATGCCCGCGCAAGGCGGGCATTCGACCAGTGGAAACCGCTCAGGCGGCTTTCTGCCCCACGGCCTCTTCCAGCATTTTCTTCAGCTCGCCGCTCTGGTAGAGATCCAGCGCGATATCGCAACCACCAATGAGTTCGCCCTTGACGTAGAGCTGCGGAAACGTGGGCCAGTTCGCAAACTTTGGCAGAGCGCGATAGACCTCTTCGTCTTCATAGATGTTGACGTAGGCGTATTCGACGCCGCAGGCATTGAGGGCCTGCACGGTGCGGCCGGAGAAACCGCACTGGGGGAAGTCCGGGGTGCCCTTCATGTAGAGGATCACCGGGTTCTGTGTCACCTGCTGCTTGATGCGCTCCAAAGCGTCCATCACTTACTCCTGACCTTGTTGAATGGCGGTGCCTGACCGTCTGGCACCGCTCGAAGGGCGCGGATTATACGCGCCCGTTTCCGCGGGTTTGTGAACACCCGAACCGCCGCGTTGCGGAGCTTGAGACCAGCGGTTGAACTTGAAGTGCCGCTGACCTATGGTTCGCCTCCAATTTGAGTTGTCTCGCAAGGTTTTCCCAGCAAAGGACACGCCATGGCCTACACCCTTCCCGAACTTCCCTACGCCAAAGATGCACTCGTGCCGCATATGTCGAGTGAAACTTTCGACTACCACTATTCCAAGCACCACAAGGCCTACGTCGATAACGCCAACAAGCTGGTGGCCGGCACCGAATTCGAGTCGATGAGCATGGAGGACGTCATCAAGAAGTCATCCGGCAAAATCTTCAACAACGTGGCGCAAATCTGGAACCACACCTTTTTCTGGCACTGCCTCACTCCCGCACAGACCGCACCCGGCAAGAAGCTGACCGACGCCCTGGTGAAAGCCTTTGGCGGCGTGGAAGACTTCAAGAAAGCGTTCACCGAAGCCGCCATCAATACCTTTGGCTCCGGCTGGGCCTGGCTGGTTCAGAACGCTGATGGCTCGCTCGCCATCGTCTCCACCCAGGGTGCGGGCAACCCGATGACGGCGGGGCAAACCCCGTTGCTCACCTGCGATGTCTGGGAGCACGCCTATTACATCGACTACCGCAACGCGCGCCCGGCCTTTCTCGAACACTTCTGGGCGCTCGCCAACTGGGAGTTTGCCGAGAAAAACATGGTGTGAGGTTTGATTAAACTTCGATGCACCCGACGGAGCCCTCCAAGGCTCCGTTTTTATTTCCGACCTTGAAGATTGCAATGACCGCACCGCGCCACTTTCTGAAGCTCTCCGACTTCTCTGCTGCCGAGTTGCATCAGGTGATTGATCGCGCGATGGCCCTCAAGGCACAGAAGAGA
>CAMTXV010000233.1:0-5150 GCA_947085665.1 uncultured Sinobacteraceae bacterium
ATACGCGATAACCGCATCGGTGACTGGAGTTCAGACGTGTGCTCTTCCGATCTCCAGCACGATGCGCGTGGCTTCGGGGGGCAGCCAGCCCAGGTCAGCCAGCAGGCAGGCCGTGCCCACCGTGGGGTGGCCGGCAAACGGCAGCTCGGTGGCGGGCGTGAAGATGCGCACGCGCACATCGGCGTCGACGCGCGAAGCCTTTTGCACAAAGACCGTCTCGCTCAGATTGAACTCGCGCGCCAGCTGCTGCATCTGCGCAGTGCTGAGCGCGTCTGCGGCCAGCACCACCGCCAGCGGGTTGCCGGCAAACGCGGTATCGGTGAAGACATCCAGCGTGTGAAAGGCCAGCGTCTCGTGCATCGCCTGAATCCTTCAGTGCACCTGGCGCGAAACACCGAGCAGGCGCTCGGCATCCTTGTTGCCCTTCATGCCCTCGCCATAGTCGGCGCGCAGCACCTGCTCCACCACCGGGCCCGGCGGCTTCTTCACCTTGAGGGCGGCCTTGAGTACCACCACCACCTTCTTGAGCCCGCGACGGCGGCGTGGTGCTGGCTTGGCAGGCCCCGTGGGCTTGGGCTTGGCAACCCGAACCGCCTTCACCTTCTTGGCGATGGGCTTGGGTGCCGCCTTCTTCACAGGCTTCTTGGCCGTCGGCTTGCGTGCGCCGGCCTTCGGCTTTTCGCGACGGGGCTTGATGGCCGCTTCGAGTGCGGCCAGTTCGCGCGGGCGTGCGAGCCAGGGCGAGAGACCCACTACTGGCGGCGCCGCGTCTGCGGGTGCGGCGAGGGCCGCCGTTGCCTTCTGCCAAGGCGAGGGGGCCGGCGAGGGGATTTTCTTGGCGGCTGCCTTTTTGGCGATGGGCGCTTTGACAACCGCCTTCTTGACCGCGGCCTTCTTGGCCACGGGCTTCGGTGTGCTTGGCCGCTTGGCGACAGGCTTCTTGGCGGCGACCGCTTTGCCGGTAATCGGAGCCGCCTTCTTCGCCACCGCTTTAACGGCCACTGGCTTCTTCACCGCCACCTTGGCCACCGGCTTGGCGGCGGCCTTCGGCTTGCTCGCCAGCACCTTCTTCGCCACCGCCTTCTTGGCGGCGGGTGTCGGCTTGCTGGCAGCGGGTTTCTTGACGGCTGCCTTCTTGGCTGCCGGTGACTTGGCGGCAGGCTTTTTCGCGACCGGACGGGACTGCTTCAAAGGGGTTTTGGAAGTGGCCTTGGATGCCATCGCGCGTGCTCCGGGCCTGAAGCCCTATTCGTTATCGGCCGCCACTATAAATGCCGCCTACTGAAAGCGCCCGCCGCTGATGCGGCCAGCGGCATCGAGCTGGGCGAAATAGCGCGAGTTGTTCATGCGGAACTCCTTGCTCGCCATGCTGCCCGGCAGCACCAGCGTGACATCCGGGTAGCGCGCACGGAACTGCTCGGGCGTGGGTGCAGTGGCAATGAACTGCTCGAAGCTCGGCATATCCGTGACGAAGCCAGCAACGGGGGCAGTGCTCATGGCGGAGTCTCCGGCAGTGGGGGGTGCGGCGCAGGCGGCGAGGCTCAGCAAGCTCAAGGTCAAAACGAGGTGTTTCATGGGCAACTCCAATGGACTTCGATGTTCACAGCGCCAGCCGGCGCAGATCGCTCACCAGCTTCACCAGCGTGACCGTGAAGCGCGCGGCGTAGGCGCCGTCGATGACGCGATGGTCGTACGAGAGTGACAGCGGCAGCATGAGGCGGGGCTGAAACGCCTTGCCGTCCCACACCGGTTTCATGGTCGCGCGGCTCACCCCCAGGATGGCGACCTCGGGGGCATTGACGATGGGCGTGAAACCGCCGGTGACGCCCAAGCCGCCGAGGCTCGAAATGCTCATGCAGCCGCCGCGCATTTCCTCGGGCTTGAGCTTGCCGTCGCGGGCTTTCTTGGCCAGCTCCGCGCTCTCCTGCGCGAGCTGGGCCACGCCCTTGGCCCACACATCGCGCACCACCGGCACCACCAGGCCGTTGGGCGTATCAGCTGCAAAGCCCAGGTGGCAGTACTGCTTGAGGATGAGGTTCTCGCCATCAGGGGCGAGCGAGCTGTTGAACTCCGGGAACTGCCGCATCGCCACGGCCACGGCCTTCATCAGGAAGGGCAGCAGGGTGAGCTTCACGCCGGTGTCTTCGCTGGCGGTTTTCCGGAAGGCTTCCAGCTCAGTGATGTCGGCCTCGTCGAACTGCGTGACGTGGGGGATGTTGAGCCAGGCGCGCGACAGATGCGCGGCGCTCAACTTGCGGATGCGCGCCTGGGGCTTGGTTTCGATGGCGCCGAACTGGCTGAAGTCTTGCGCCGGAATCGGGGGAATGCCGGCACCACTCGCAGCCGTCGCTGCGCTGCTGCTGGCAGGTGCCGCAAGGCGAGACTTCACATGCGCCTGCACGTCTTCCACGGTGATGCGGCCCTTGATGCCACTGCCGCGCACCTGCGCCAGATCAACACCCAGTTCGCGCGCGAACTTGCGGGTGCCGGGGCCGGCGTGGCTTTCGCCAGTAGCCGTGATGGCGGCAGGTAGAGCGGGCGGTGCCGAAGGCACGCTGGCCTGCGGCGGTGCGGTCGCATCCAGGTGCGCAGCCTCCACTGGCGCTGCGGCCTCTGCCGGGGGAAGAGGCGACTGCGCTGCTGGCGCTGCGCTGCTGCCCTGCACTTCCAGCTCGCAAATGAAATCGCCGGGATTGAGCTTGTCGCCTGCCTTCACCTTGAGCCCGCGCACGATGCCCGCGGCAGGTGCCGGCACCTCCATGGTCGCCTTGTCGCTTTCGAGCACGATGAGTGCCTCGTCCTTCGCCACCGTTGCACCCTCGGCCACCAATACCTCGATCACCGGCACGTTCTGGTAGTCGCCGATGTCGGGCACCAGCACGCGCTGGCTGGCACTGGCTGCCGGGGCCACCGGTTTGCTGGCCGGCACCGGTGCCGCGGCGGCGACGGCGGGGGCCGCGGCCGGCGCTGCTGCCGGGGCGGCTTTCGCAGCGGCAGCGGGGACTGGTGCAGCAGGCGCAGCGGCAGGCTTGGCCTCGCTCTCCAGCGAGCAGATCACCATGCCCTGCGAGAGCTTGTCGCCCACTTTCACCCGCATGTTGCGCACGGTGCCGGCGGCCGGCGCAGGCACTTCCATCGTCGCCTTGTCGCTCTCCAGCACCAGCAGCACGCTGTCTTTGCCAACGACGTCGCCTTCCTTCACCAGGATTTCGATGATCGGCACGTCCTTGCTGTCACCGAGATCGGGGACTTTCACTTCCATGAGAGTGGCCATGGCTTACACCGTCCACGGAGCAGCACGCTCCGGCTTGATGCCGTAGATCTTGATCGCCTGCGCCACCCGCTCTTGCGGCAGCGTGCCGGCATCGGCGAGTGCCTTCAGGGCCTTCACCGTGACCCAGCGGCGGTCGACCTCGAAGAAATCGCGCAGCGCCGGGCGGTTATCGCTGCGGCCGAAGCCATCGGTGCCGAGCACGTGGTAGGGCATGGCGCTGCCGCCTTCGGCAGCCTTTGGCAGGTAGGGGCGGATCTGCTCGGGCCAGGCGCGAATCCAGTCGCTACTGGCAATGGCGGGGCCAATCATGCCGCTGAGGCATTCGGCCACATAGGGTTTGCGCGGCGGTTGTTCCGGGTGCAGCAGGTTCCAGCGCTCCACTTCGGCACCATCGCGCGCCAGCTCGGTGAAGCTCGGCACGCTCCACACATCGCTGGTCACGCCCCATTCCTCACGCAAGAGATCAGCGGCTGCAATCACCTCGCGCAGCAAGGCGCCGCTGCCGAGCAGCTGCACATGTGGCGCGCCTGTGAATTCGTCGCTGCGCAGCAGATACATGCCGCGCACGATGCCGCCTTCGACACCGGGCGGCATGGCGGCCTGGATGTAGTTCTCGTTGTAGAGCGAGAGGTAGTAATACACATCACGGTGCTCGGCCATCATCTCCTTGAGGCCATGCTGGATCAGCACCGCCAGCTCGTAGCCAAACGCCGGGTCGTAGCTGCGGCAGTTGGGAATCACGCCGGCGAAGATGTGGCTGTGGCCGTCCTGGTGCTGCAGGCCCTCGCCGTTGAGCGTGGTGCGCCCGGCAGTGGCACCCAGCAAGAAGCCGCGCGCGCGCATGTCGCCGGCGGCCCAGGCGAGGTCGGCCGTGCGCTGGAAGCCAAACATGGAGTAGCAGATGTAGAACGGCATGAGCGCCACGCCGTGATTGGCGTAGCTGGTGGCGGCGGCGTTCCAGCTCGACATCGAGCCCGCCTCGGTGATGCCTTCTTCGAGAATCTGGCCCTGCAGGTCTTCCTTGTAGAAGGCGAGCTGCTCGGCGTCTTCGGGGTTGTACTTCTGGCCCACAACGGAATAGATGCCGAGCGAGCGGAACATGCCCTCCATGCCAAAGGTGCGTGCTTCATCCGGCACGATGGGCACGATGCGCTTGCCGATGTGTTTATCGCGGCACAGGGTCTGCAACACCTGCACAAAGGCCATGGTGGTGCTGATTTCGCGCTCGCCACTGCCCACCACGATTTTCTCGAAGGCTTGCAGCGTAGGCACTTCCAGCGTTTCTTCCACCACGCGGCGCGCCGGTAGCTGGCCACCCAAGGCCTGACGCCGCGCCTTCAGGTACTGAATCTCCGGCGAATCCTCTGCGGGGCGGTAGAAGGGGGTGGCGGCAATCTGGTCGTCGGAGATCGGCACCTTGAAACGGTCGCGGAAGGCTTTCAGGGCTTCCTCGCCCATCTTCTTCTGCGAGTGGGTGATGTTCTGGCCTTCGCCCGCCTCGCCCATGCCGTAACCCTTCACGGTCTTGGCGAGAATCACAGTTGGTGAGCCGGTGTGCTTACTGGCGGCGGCGTAGGCGGCATACACCTTGTGCGGATCGTGGCCACCGCGATTGAGCGCGGCAATCTGCTCGTCGCTCCAGGTCGCCACCAGGCGCTGCAATTCAGGGTACTTGCCGAAGAAATGCTCGCGGGTGTACGCGCCACCCTTGGCCTTGAAGTTCTGGTACTCGCCGTCGACGGTTTCCATCATCGCCTGCAAGAGCTTGCCGCTCTGATCCGCAGCAATGAGTGGATCCCAAGCGCTGCCCCAGATCACCTTGATGACGTTCCAGCCTGCACCTCGGAAGGTGCCTTCGAGTTCCTGGATGATCTTG
>CAMTXV010000234.1:0-24594 GCA_947085665.1 uncultured Sinobacteraceae bacterium
AGCCGGTCTTCGGCAATCTGCACACACACCATCTGCGACGATTCACGCTGCGATCCCGCCGAAAGGTGGATGCGCAGTGGAAGCTGTTTGCACTGGTCCACAACGTCCAGAAGCTGCAAGGCAAAGCACCGTGAGCAGATGCCTTGGAAACGACCTGCAACAGCAGTATGGTCAGCCCAAGAACAGCACGAACCGGGGAGTCGATGCCATGAAGCCGATGATCGAATTGCCGGCCACTCCGCGAAAAATCACAGACCGAAACTCCTGCGCCTTTGGCGCAGGGGTTTTTCTACAGGCTCGTTGAGCGTTTTAGTAAGACGGAGATGGTTGGTGGGGTGGATTGGAGTGGAGCGAGGAGGAATCTATCGGTCTTTGGGTCCGATGCAAATTGGACCTAACAACAGGATGCAGTGCTGCGTCGTCCCCTTCCTCGAAGCCCCCTCTTAACCTACGCGTTTGATTACCGTCGGCTTTGGGCTGATATGCGTCGTCGGCCATCGGTGAATCAGTGGCTGAAGCGGGCTTTCCGCGCAATTCGCTCTTAAATCCGTTAGGCAATGTTGGTCTGTAACCCCTGGAAGCGTCAGCTCACGCAGCGGAGATCGCCGAATCAACCTCTCGAGCCGCCTTGAGCGCGAGACATAGGACGGCGGCATGGGCTAGCCAGCTCAGCTCGGCGATCCAGTTGCTAAAGGGCCCGGAGAGACCCACAGCGAGGGATGCCCCCAATGCAACCGCCGAGCCTAGACGTAGGTTGACAAGGGCGTTCGAAATCCAGGGGTCTGCGCTCTGCGTGCTCATGACAGCAGCCTCCAAACTGCCGCCACCCTGAAGCCGATGAGCAGAACTGGCCAAACGAGCATTAGCTTTAGGTCCACCAGCGGCAGCATGGCCGCGATCAGAAGCAGGTTTGCGAATCGGAAGGGATTGCCGATCTCTCTGCGCACCTTCAGCCGCCACCAGGCGACACCGCCACACAGCAGTGCGACCGCCAGCAAAGCCAAGCTCAAAGCCGGGTCGCGCGCGGCCTTTGCCATCGCAGACCCAAACACAGCCGCTGCCATCGGCAGCCACATGAGGATGGATCCGTGCCTGTGCATGGAGTCGCTACCGCTTTCCCACGAGTTGCGCACAGCACGGTCGAGGGACGAAAGCTCGGATCGACCATCTGCGTCTTCCTGCACGCGCTGCCATGCCGCGTCCAAGCGGGACTGAGCCAGAGGTGCTGGCGGCAACGACGAATCGATGACACCAGTGGTCGACGCGTCGGCTGAGCTTGTCGGCGTAGCGCGTGGGATCAGCGCCTGCAGTTGCTGGATCGCTTCGACCGAGGCCCTGAGAAACGCTTCCGGGTCCTCCAGCTGGTAGCCCATCTCATGCACGAGCTGGTTACGGACGCTGGCGATGAATCGAATCTTTTTCTTCAGCGGCGCGGGAATCCTGTGCTCGACCGACGTCAGTCGCTCGTGGAGCCCTTTGCCGGTGGCTCCGAAGCGCTGCTCAAGCAAGCTCTCGAGCGTACGACTCGCGCTAATCACTGCTTCGTAAGGATTGATGGCCATCTCCGCCCCTAACCCGTGCGATATAGCTTGGTGCCGCAGTGGTTTCAGCTGTGGATGCGGAGGCCGCTATTGGGGTGGTTTAGACCCCAGTTGCGGATGCTGGTGGAGTTGCAGCGAAAGCAGCGGTAGCCACCGCGCGTCAGCCGACACTCTGGATAGCGCAGCTCGTAATCCCGCAGGGAGAGAATTGCGAAGTAGCGGACGTAGTAGACGACGATTGCCACGATCACCACGAAGAAAATCAGGGGGACAAATAGGAAAACACCGCTCATTGGCCGGCCCCCGCAGTGAACACCGCTCTTTGACTCTTTAGAGCCCGTCGTCCGAAGGACGCGGTCAGCATCATCAGGCCCCAGAGAAAACCAACTGCGCCACCACCGCCAGCACTGCTCCCGGTCGCATCGGTCGCCGTCAGCGTGTGGCTGGTGACAGAACCCAGATCCGCGGCAGCGCCAGTCAGCACCACTGAGATCGTTTTGGCGCCATCGGTAGCACCGTCGTTGGGCAGCGGGATCTCGATCGATTTGCTCGTCTCGCCCTCAGCAAATCGCAAAGTGCCCGAGGCCGGTGTGAAATCGGTGCCCGCCACTGCGGAGCCCGCCCGCACTTCGAACCCCACCTGCAATACGCCCCGGCTGCTTCGAGACCGCGTCACCGTGATGTTGGCGGTCGTACCTTCTGCCGAGCTGGATGCAGACGATGCGAACTGCGCAAGCCCGGTGTCTTCGTTGTCGGCAATCGTGACGGTCAGGGTGCTGGCCCCTTCGGCCACCAGTGGCGCCGCCAGCTGATAGGTGAAGCTGCGCGGTCCCTGCTTCGTGGTGTTGTCAGGGATCGCGATGCTCACCGGCAAGACCTGATCCACGGCGATGCCGTTGTTGTCCCGTCCGGACGCCACGACACCCTCGCTGCTAACCGCCACATAGTCGGTGCCGGCCACTGCCGAACCATTGGCCGTCGTCAGCCGATAGCCCATCAGGCCGTAGTAGCAGGACCCCGAGCAGCTCGGGTTCCCGGGACGGCGCAGGTTGACCACCGCCGTCTGGCCCTCGGCAATCTCAATGCTCGTGCGATCGAAACCGACCGGCTGCTGTTCGTGGTCGCGATCGAGGTAAGCCGTCTCAGCCGTAATGGCCTCGCCGAGATTCACCCCAATCGGGAAGAGCAGCTGCGCGCGCAGGAAACGGTCGTTCCGGTGCTGACCGTTGTCCGGGCTCAGCTGAAGGTTCACGGTCTTCGAGGTCTCGCCAGCCGCAAAGCTCACCCGCTGGCTCTGGTCGGCAAACTGGGTCGCGGCCACATCACCCTTGAAGAACCTCGGGTCATCCTCGGTGTAGAACACCACCTGGACGCTACCGGCAGATGAGATATCCCCCGCGCGCCGGATGGTCACCGGAAGGGTTCTGGCGCCAGAGCCCGGCTCGACGGTCCAAGCGGGCAGGGGATCCACGCTGAAGTGACCCACGCGGGCGATCTCTGCAGCATTCGCGGTCACGAACACCAGAGCGTCCTTGGCGGAGGTAGCGGCATCCGCCTCCTCCGGCTGCCCCGGTGCGATACCGCAGGGCTCACCGTCGTTGCTCACCGTCGGCGTGCTGTAGAGGCGCAGGGTGCCATTGATGCCAGTCACGAAACCGGAGGCCATCAGGTCGGCCTTCGAGCCGCACTTCTTGCCGTAGCCATAGGAGCGCCAGAGGTTCTCCTCAGGCCGCACATGCAGCGATCCCAGAAGGTGTCCCACTTCGTGCGCAAATACCTGTGGTACCGCCGCAGTGCCCCCTGACGGCTCATCAAAGCCAGCGATCAGAACTGCTGTAGCGCGTTTGTCCGAATCCACCGTGTCGCCCTCGAAGGCGTTGGCCAATCCAGACACCCCTCCATTGAGCTGGTCGCGCTTCATGAGCAGCACCACGACATCTGGCCGATACTGCGCACGCAGATCAGAAAGCCGCTGCCGAATCGCAGCTACCTCGCTGTCGTTCGACGGCTGTGAGGGCGACGTTGAAATATCGGTGATCCGGTCCAAAGCCGTCGACAAGTTCCGAGTCTTCGGGTCCAGGCGCTCCAGCCCCACCAAGCGCGGTCGCGTGGTGATACCGGAGTTCGTGAACGTCTCGTCGAGGTAGTCCTGCGTCAGCGCCGCCTGGGTCAGGGCGTAGAACATCCCATCGACCTGATCGATCACCGGGTCGTAGACCACAAGGATGTCGAGGTGGGCCTCGGCTGCGCTCGCCTTTGCAGCGTAAGGCGCTGCGGTGCTGGAGCGCGGTGTTCGGACGACGTCATCGAGCTCAGGCAAGGGACGGAATGGAATGGTCACGGCCTTGCCCGCCGTCTGCGCGATACCGAGGTCCGCGCTCTGGCCCCCTTCAATCGATCCTGAGAGGGCGCCACCCATCGAGGTCAGCGAGAGCAGGCGTCCATCCGTGAGCTGCGCTGAGTAAACGCGCCCTGCGTCGCTGTAGCGCCAGTGGCCATGCACGATCGCAGCGCCGGGGGCGTCTTGCGCCAGCAGGGGCGCCAGAAAAGCCGGCTCGCGGACCGACGTCGCGCCGACTTGGGTCGCCCCGGCAAGGAGCGCCGCGCTGCCAATCATGCGCAGCGCAAAGCCAGGGCGAAAGACATTGGATGTGTCAGGGCTTTTCTTCATGGTCATCATTAGGCTCTTGGTCGGGATGGGGTAGCTCACGGTTCTGTAGGGGGCCGTAGAGCCGCTGCTCCCAGGCACACCGTTCGTCGTAGGTCGGAAATCGCGCAACGCCCTGTCGCTCAAAAATCTCGCGCGTGGCCGCGATGGCGACGGTGTTGCGGTGATCCTCCAGCTGTTGCCGATCCAGTTGCGGGATCCGAGGGCGATCCCGTGCGATTTCAGCCCACAGCACACGGAGTACTGGCGATGGCGTCCAGCCTGCAGGCCACGCGGGCTCCGGCACCGACGGACGGGCTTCGATGGGCGTCTCGCGCCGCAGTGGCTTGGCGGCGGGCAGCATCAGCCGGCTGCTCTCGGCGAGCAGGGCCGAGGAATCCGGACCGAGACGCCGCCGCGGCAACAGAACGCGGGTCACACGCTCGCGCCAGCTTAGAGGGGTCGCGGCAATCACCACCGCGGGCTGCCCAGTCATCAGACGCCGGCAGATAGCCGCCCGCAGGCTGTGCTCAAAGTCGGCCAGCGCCTGTACCGCGCGCCTCACCGGGGGCGTCGTGATTGGGTTGGAGACGAAGTCCGGGCTCATCGTGCCGACTCCCAGTCCACGCCCTCGTAAGACTGCTCGGGCGGCGGCGACGAGAAAACGAGCTCGCCCTGAGGGTCGGCTTCCGGGCCGGTGGCGAGGATCTCGCTCAACCGCGCCAGGGTCTGTGCGCTCGCACCAAACTCTGCGGAAAGCTGATCGATCTCGAGAAGTAACTGGCAGACCGAGCAGCTCTTGGCATGGGGTCGCCGGTGGCGGCGGCGCAGCTGCTGACGTCGGGCGGTGAGATAGCGGTTCATGGGATTTGGGGTTGTCGTGGCGCCGGGAAATACCGGCTTCACTTTCACCAAAACACAAAGTCCGAATCTGTGAAGACCCCCTCTCGCACGCGCTCGTCTCGCTCATTGGAGTCCCCACTCCTTACGCTGGCGTCGCCGCGTACGGTGCCCCTCACCGTCCGTATTGGACGCCAGAAAATACCTAACTGGTATATACCAGAAGCGTGAATAGGGTTCATGGGCGCTATCGATCCGCCCATGACCTCCCGCACCCGCGCCCTCGAATACCAAGCCCTCGTTGGTCTGCTGCGACAGCTGCGGATTGAGAAGGGCGTGTTGCAGGCGGATCTCGCGCGCGCCCTGGGGGAGCCGCAGCCCTATGTGAGCAAGTACGAGCGCTCCGAACGTCGCTTGAGCCTCATCGATGTGCTGCGGATCTTGCGAGCTTTAGGGGAGTCCCCCGATGAGTTTCTGGCCGCGCTGGAGCGAGAGTTTCCACCGCACTCCGATGCGCGCCGGGGCCCGAGCCGGGTCAAACCAGGCAAGTCGACAGCGCCACCTCGGCGGCGGCGCTCGACCAAGAAATAGAGCTGCTCTCCGTGGCCCGTCACCCATCCCCTAGGTGGGTGCTAGTGAAGTGAATCCGCCACGGCTTCCGTCACCATTCTTGTCCAAGCCCCGCTGTAGCAAACATCTGCGCTCGAATGCTGCGCCTCGGATGGATACGGCTCGGCGACCCGTCAGGCAAGTTCGCGCGTCTGTATCGGATGTTCCACTAGCCCATGTCCGTGTCGGGCAGCAGGACTCGAGGCCACACCAATCCGCGACTGGGCTTGCATCGATTGCGTATTCGCCAGCTTGTTGATCAGCGTTCGGCGTAGTTGGTGCATCAGCGATTCGCCTGTAATTTGATCAGCCGTCCATAAAGCGGCCGGTGGCGAATTCAGCCTCGCAGGCAAGACTCACCCCAAAGCAGTCAGTCACGAACTAGCGTTCGACGAGAGAGGCGGCGCAATGTTTCCCAGACGCAAGCGCATAATGTTGACCCATACGCTCTACTGCCTCGAATGGATCTCAAGACCAAGCTGCAGATCGTTCTTGCCGTGCTCGGCATCATTGTGGTCCTAATTCGCGCTGCCTTCTACATTGCAAACTTTCGCGCGCTGCGACGAACTCAAGCAATCGCAAAAAGAGCAGAGGCGCGGACAAAAGCGCTGTCCTTTACGAAGGAAGAGTTTGAGCGCTCATCGCGCGACTACATTGAACCTGACTGTGGGAACGTCGACCCAAGTAACGAGAGCGAGCATCGGAATGATGTGACGGTTCGCGAGCCTGTATTCAAGGCAATAGATCGCGAGTTGAGTGTTGAAAGTGGCCGGCATCTCCTGATTTTGGCGGACTCAGGAATGGGGAAAACATCTCTCTTACTTAACTTTCTCTTGCGTGAAGAAAGCAGCTCCAGACGAGATGAGCGTCCGGTCGCTATTGTCCCTTTGGGACGTGCCGACGCCCTAGATCAGATCGGTGCGATCCCGCGACCGTCGGAGACCATCTTGCTGCTGGATGCACTAGATGAAGATGCAGAGGCTGCGGTCGACTGCGAAAAGCGACTAACGCAGATCATGAAGAAAGCAGCGAACTTCAGGAGCCTCATCCTAACGTGCAGGACTCAGTTCTTTTTGAACGACACCCAGATCCCACGTTCAACGGGCGTAACTAGGGTGGGTCCGAGGCGAGCAGGAACACCAGGGATTTATGAGTTCAGAACACTCTACCTTCATCCTTTCTCCGACGAGCAGGTGAGTCACTACATCAAGAAGATCTACCCGATTTGGATGCCGAGACGAAGACGGCAAGCGATGAAGGTGGTTGAGCAGATTCCGGAACTCAGTGTGCGGCCGATGCTACTGACGCTGATCCCCGACTTGTTAAAGGTTAAGCCAGACATTCATGAAATCTGGGAGTTATACGAGTTCATGATTCGACAGTGGCTTGAACGGGAAAAAGGTTGGATCGAGCCAAATGAACTTCTGAGGATTTCGACTTTGATTGCGGTCGAGCTCTTGAAGAACCGCTCGGTTAGGAAGACAGAACGAATTCCCGTCAAAGAGCTCATCGGTCTGATTGAGGCGACCCAGACTCCCGTCGAGACTTGGAAACTGACCGCACGGTCGCTGCTCAATCGCGACTCAGCCGGGCAATTCAAGTTCGCGCACCGCTCAGTCATGGAGTTCCTTTTCGTCAAGAGCTTAGTTGAAGGGAATAATGAGACGCTTGAGTGTGAGTGGACCGATATGGTTTGCGAGTTCTTTCTCAGCTGGGGCCGGTGCGAAACGAACGAGACCGCTTCAGGTAGAGCGGTAGATGTTCTCGCACGCGACCTAACCGCGACGAAGCTTTTCCCGATTCCGCAAAAGGCACTTCGAATGGTTGCGACGAGGAAGACGGCACCTGGCATTGTCGTGTCACCTCATTCCACTGGCCTTCCGTTGAAATGGCGGCCGCAGCTCTCGAAACACATGGGTAGAGGATACGTCCGTCGGGTTTATGAGCTCGCTGAAGGCATCGTCTGGCAATGGACCTGCACGCACGCGCTGCCACAGCACACCGACATATCGCTCTATTTCTCAAGCGGCCTCGAGAAGGCATGGAATGATCAATTAGGTCGGACTTGGGAGCCGCTAACCATCAATGAATTTCAGTTACTTCTAGAGACCCTGGCGGCGGAAAAAGTCGTAGAAAAGCTCATAGACCCAAATGTGTTGTATTGGATCGCGAGCGAAGGGGGCAATCACTACGCTGTCAGGATAAAGTTTGGCGAGGATGCTTTGCGGCCACACGAAGAATACCCGATGTGGGATCACTTGGAGTCCCAAAAGATCCTAAACCTCGGCGTCACGTGTTTCATGGATGTCTACCGGACGTTGCCCCGAAATGTGTCCGCGAACCATGTTGCGGCGATGGCAATTCACACGTTCAGGGGAAATGCGCAGAGTGTGTGGGCGGAGGACTGTGACACCACGAGGGATGCCTCACGCAACTGGGACATGTATGGGCTGAAAGAGTACAAAAAGCCAATTCCGCCAGGAAATCCAAGGCGGTCACTATTGTTGCCAGAACGCAAGTAAGCGCGTAGGTGCTCGCAGCCAAAGGTGGATGTACGCGGTCGGGTTGGGGTTCCAGTTCGGAGACTAGTGGTTTCCAGTGTGCTCGCGGAAATTGCACTTCTTTCAGGTCGGTCTTCATGAAGCATCAGATGCATGCCGAGCTTGGAAGCAGGCGTTTCGCCTCCCCGAAACGGTGATTTACGACCGACCGCTTTTCGAACGAAACGCTTGCTCGCCGCGAGTTGTGCGACCGACCGCTATTGGTACCGACTCGCCTGTCGCGACAGCCTCATGCCAGCCAATTCTGTTGAAAAACTCGCTGGTGTTGGCGGCTTGGTTTGGCGATCTGATTTTTTGAGGCTGATGCGCCTCTCGACGCGAGTATTTCCTGGGCTTTGATGCCCATTTTCTTCTCAATCTCGCTGCTTTCCCGTCACGCAGACGCACCACTCCTGTGACCCGGTGGTCCATGCGGCATCAGCATGGCCAGACGACGCAGGTTTTGAGCAGTGGCGGCCAGGGTGAATTCGTCGCTCGCGCCGCTAAGACCTCTCAGCCGCAGGCGAGTCAGTTTCAGGATTCGCTTGAGATGCGCAAACAGCATCTCGACCTTCTTTCGCTGTCGACGTGATCGGGCGTATTCCGGCGTCTTCCGGATTCGCCTTGCGACATTCCGTGCGTCCTCGTGAACGCTCCGTGTGATCTTGCGCATCGGAGTATTGGGACAGCACCGGCTTTTGAGTGGGCAGCCGCGGCAATCGAGTTCACTCGGCCGATAGATGATCGTATTGGCTTGGGTGATGTGGGTGCGCGCCTGCTTGAAGGCACGCCACTCACTCCGCAGCGGGCGACCTTCCGGGCAGCGGTACTCATTGGCATCCCCATCCCACTCGAATTCACTGCTCGACAGCGTGTCGTCCTGACGCTGGGTCTTTTCCCACACCGGCACATGCGGCTCGATGTCTTTCTCATCGACCATCCACGCCAGCATTGATGCAGTGCCATAGGCAGTGTCGCCGATGAGTCGCTCAGGCTTGATGTCGAAGCGTGCTTCGACACGGTCAATCATCGTCTTGGTGGATTCGACCTCTGCCGTGCGATGCGCGGGTGTGGCCTCCACATTGACGATCACGCCGTGTGCGGTGTCGATTAAATAATTGGTCGAGTAGGCAAAGAAGGCTGGACCACCCAAAGCCGCTGTCCAGCTCGCCTGTGGATCGGTCAGCGAGAGGCGCTTGGGCATGGCATCGGCAAGCGCCTCGCCATCCAGTCCGGCGAGATACTCGCGCACGGCGCGGCTGCTCAATTCGGGACTGGTCCAGTCGACTGGATCGCTGCCGGGAATACTGCGCTGCTTATTGGTATCGGCAGCAATGATGCTGGCATCGACGGCAAAGCCTTCGGCCTTGACCAGGCCCGCCACCATGCAGCGGCGGACGACTTCGTCGAAGACCCAGCGGAAGACGCCGCTGCTGCGAAACCGACCATGCCGATTCTTGGAGAAGGTGGAGTGATCGGGGACGGCATCTTCCAAACCCAGTCGGCAGAACCAGCGGTAGCCCAGATTGAGATGTACTTCCTCGCAGAGGCGACGCTCGGATCGAATGCCGTAGCTGTAGCCGACAATCAGCATGCGGATCATCAGCTCGGGATCAATCGAGGGACGACCGGTATGACTGTAGTGCTCGGCCAGATGCTGGCGCAGGTCACTCAGATCGAGGCAGCGATCAATACTGCGCAGCAGGTGGTTCTGCGGGATATGGCTATCGAGATCGAAGGAATAGAAGAACCGCCCTTGGCCACTCGATTGCTGTCCCATCATCTCGTCGCACTCCCTGAAAACATCGACATCATAAGACATCGAGCCGCAAAACGCGGTTCAGTACGAGAGGGAGTTTTTCAACAGAATTAGCCCATAGCGGACGCTCAGTGATCTAGTGCGCGCCAACAAGCCAACGCTTTCGCAATCTCCAAGCTGTATCCAAGCGCTGAGAATCGCTTAACTGGGCAAAAGACAAGCAGAAGCTACGGCGCCACGTTGTATTTCCTCGAGCTTCCTCGAAACTCGTCTATGGGATATTTGGAGGCATTCTTCTCAAGCTTGGAAACCACACAGTCAGCAAGGTCCAAGTTGGTCGCCTCTGCCATCGCCAACAAATAGATGAACACGTCGGCTAACTCATCTGCGACTTGGCTCCTATGGCTTTCGCTTTGCAAAAGCTCGTGGACCTCGTCATCAGATTTCCAGAGAAACAGTTCGTTGAGTTCTGCAGCCTCAACGCCGATTGCGATGGCTAGATTCTTGACTGTGTTGAATTTCCCCCAATCCCTTTCGTCTCTGAAGGAAATGACCTTCTGGCGAAGCTGATTTAGTTCCATTAGCGCGATCTCCAGGTCGCCGCAGCTGCGATCACTCTAGAGCAGCTGGCTTCATGAAACCCGGTTCGATTGCTATTCTCTTGTTGAATTTGAGACTAAGCTTCTGGCAAACGATCTCTCGGGGGCGAGAGAACAGAAGGACAATCAAGGGGAGTAGTGATGTCTTGCGACGATATCGTCGGCAGCGCCCATGCTTCAATCCGCACGGATTTAAATAAGCAGTGGCACGGACTTTCCGTTTTACTTCTGAGCGGTCCCATTGCCGTTGGCAAATCAACGGTCTCGTCATTACTTGTCAGTGAGCACGGCTTCGGCGCTCTAAAGAGCAGCGCCTATCTGAAAGCCTTGGCACACGACCGTGCGCTTGAGCCTTCACGATTGGCCTTGCAGGAATTGGGCGACTCCTTGGATGCCGAGACCGGCTTCTCTTGGGTCATCGACAAGGTGGCTATCCCGGCAATTTCTAGCAACCCGGATTGCAGCCGCTGGCTTTTCGACAGCGTGCGCAAAGCGGAACAAGTACGACACTTTCGCAGGGAGTTCGGCAGGTCAGTTTTTCACGTGCACTTCGTCGCTGACGAAGAAACGTTGCAGAAACGGTTCGCCTCACGTCTAGATGGCCACTCTATCGAGAGTGCTGCGGAGCTTTACGCAGCTGCGGTTCAGCACTCGAACGAGGTTCATTCCCGAAGCCTCGTCGCCATCGCAGATCTAGTTATCGATCTAACCAAATCAGAGCCGCGGCATGTTGCCCAGCGAATTGCTGAGAGATTTACCGGAGCGAAAGCATGAAGAACATCCTTCTCGTTAGCGGTCATCTTTGCACAGGAAAGACCGAGCTGGCGGTGGAACTTGAGCGCGACTATGGATATCAGGTCCTCAGCACAAGCGAAGTGCTAAAGACGCGTGCCCAGGAAGCTGGTAAGCCGCTTGATCGACTCAGCTTGCAACGCATGGGAGATGAACTGGATGCCGAGACAAAGCATCAATGGGTTCTAGATGCAGTCAAGGCGTTGGAATCTAGGCTAGACAACGACTGTGCGGTTGTCGTGGACAACATCCGGAATCGCGAGCAGCTCGAACACTTCCGCAAACAGCATCAGTGGAACGTGGTCCACGTGCATCTGTACGGCTCTGAAGCGGAGCTCGCAAAGCGCTACGCATCCCGAGTGGCAGCGTCGGGCGCTACAGAGCCGATTTCGTACGCTGACGCTGACCACACACGAGATGATGAGGACATCTCCAAATTCAAAGAAGACGCCGATATTCGGATCTTCACCGACCGCACAGACGCTCGCGACAACCTTGTGCGAGTGGCGGCAAAGCTAAATCTGTATTCGCCGCCGGATGTCCGCCTAGTGGATGTGGTTGTAGGTGGGCAATACGGCAGCGAGGGGAAAGGGCACGTCTCGGCCTACTTGGCTCATGAGTACGACGTGCTTGTCCGCGTCGGCGGCCCCAATGCAGGCCACTCGGTATCCAGCCCTTCCGGCGTATATGTCTACCACCAGTTGCCCTCCGGCACGAAGGACTCCGCGGCCAAGATCTTGCTCGGGCCCGGCATGACGATTTATGTGCCAACTCTACTTAAGGAAATCCACGAGTGCGGAGTATCCCCGGACAGGCTCTTCATCGACCCACAAGCAATGATCATTGAAGAATCCGATCTGAATAACGAGAAGCCTTTGGTCGGCGCTATCGCATCGACGGGCCGTGGCGGCGGCTCTGCCTCGGCCCGGAGAATCTCGGAGCGTGGAAAGCCGTCCGTCCGGCTCGCAAGAGAGATCGCAGACCTGAAGCCATATGTCGGTGATGCATTTCCCTACCGGGGATCGACCACCCGGCAGCTAGAGATTGCCTACAGGAGAAGGGAGTCCATTCTGCTCGAGGGAACCCAGGGAAGCGGGCTCAGCATTCTTCACGGTTCTTACCCCCACGTAACTTCAAGGGAAACAAACGTTGCGGGTTGCCTGGCCGAAGCAGGAATTTCGCCGAGCCGCGTTAGGAAGGTTCTGCTGGTCGTTCGCACAACTCCTATTCGAGTTGCGAATCCTGACGGCGGACAAAGTACATCTGGCCCGCTCAAGCACGAAACGACTTTCGATGAGGTTGCCGCTAAGGCCTTTCTCGACGCGCAGGTGCTTCACGGAAACGAGAAGACGTCGACCACAAAAAGAAAGCGCCGGGTGGGTTGGTTCGACTGGGAGCAGTTTCGCAATGCTTGTTCCGTTAACGCCCCGACTGACATCGTGCTGACCTTCGCGGACTACATCCATAAGGACAATCGAAATGCCAGACGCTTTGAACAATTAACTCAAAACACAATCAAGTTCATCGAGGAAATCGAGCGCGTCGCCCAAGCTCCTGTGTCCTTGATCAACACTCGCTTTCCTCGCGACGAAGAACTTCTGGATTTGCGCACCGTAATCGACCGTCGAAATTGGCGCGGCCGTCTCGCGTCGAATCCATCAACCTAGAAAGGCAGGTCCATCTGTGATCGTTGAAGATTTGATCCGGCTTCACCCTCGGCTGTTTCATATGGCAGAAGTTGGTACGTGGCCCAGCATCTCGAAGCTGGGCTTGCTCAGCACTTCAGCAGCTTTGGATTTGTGCGGCATTGACGGTGTGGATCGGCTCAGACTCGAAGCATCCCATCGCCCTGAAAAAGTGACAATCAACGATGGGCAGGGCCGTGTCCGCATTGTCCTTCGAGACCAGAAACCAATGCCAGAAGCGCGTATACGTGCTGCGCTGATTGATGGGACTACACCAAGTCGTTGGTATCAGCTAATCAACAACAAGGTCTTTTTCTGGGCCGACGAACACCGATTGCTGGGACTTCTGAAGGCACGTGCTTACAGGAATCTCGAGCACGATGTATTGACAGTGGACACGCGAAGCTTGCTGGCTGCGCACTCGCAGCATGTCCGGCTTTGTCATATGAATTCTGGGAACACCTTCCCTGTGGGGCATAAGCGAGGGATCGACATATTCAAGCGCATTCCTGACTATCCGTGTAAGCCGTCCGGAGAGCCGCTAAAGCGTGTCGTTGAACTCGTTGTCGACGACAAGGTACATGATATTCAGTCTCATGTCGTCTGCATTCGCAGGATGAAGGGCGATGCGGTTTTGAAGGATCTTCTGAAGTAGCGCATTCTGTTTCTGAGGAGCCACTCGGCGCTTTTCGAGCACTTGCCTCGACGCGTGTGGTCACTCTGGCCTACTGAATTCTCGAGGCTTCCAGACTTCTGCATATCTTGGAAGTCGCAGTAGGGTCAGGGTCGACTCATAGTGGTCCGAGTACACCTTCATCTCAGTTAACGTCAGCCCCTTGTCCGCGTACGGAAACCAGATGTTTGCTGCAAGCTCTCTTCCGACTCGGTCAATACTGACCGATCTGTTTGCGGCAAGTGACGCTTCTGGCAACTCAACCGGCGACCGCTGCGTCTTGAAAAACGCGCCGCTTTCAAACGCTGGCTTGCTTGACCATGCCCAGTTCACGAATCCGTCTTTTGACATCAGGATCACAGCTTTTTCTTCTGTACAGCTTAGCCATCGAAGAATTGCTGCCTGAAGCGAAACGCCGTACCGATCAGCGCAGTCTCCCAAAACGTTCAAGTCGCATATGCGATTCGTCTGATCTCGGAAGTCGTCGAATGGCATGAGCAAGTAGGAAGCAAAGAGGTCAGCTTGTCCCTCCAGATTCTTTTCTTCCTCGCTCCAATCGAGCATGTCTTCAGAGCTGCACTGAAAATTCTCTCGGTGCTCTCGATGCAGGATGTAGTGCCCTAACTCGTGTGCCTGAGTAAACCGAACTCTGCCTGGCGATCGAATGGAGCCGTTATAGAGCAGCATCCACTTGCCGCGTCCGTCATCGGGGAAGAGTGCGCCTTCAAATGAAGGTATTGCGGCAGCTCTTACTTCGTAAGCGGCCAGCAAAGTCATCTGTTCATCTGGGCTCGTGATGAGGAGCATCGTGTCCACTTAATTCTAGGGTGGACACGTGGACTCTGAGGAAGGATTGAAGCTGGGGCGACGCCGACGGACACACTCTGATGCTTTCAAGGCCAAGGTGATTGAGGAATGTCGGCACCCCGGCATGTCGGTTGCAGCGGTGGCACTGGCGAATGGACTCAATGCCAATCTGCTCAGACGCTGGATCATCGAGTCGCCTCAGGGGATGGTGCCGTCCGAAGCGCCGTCAGCAGTGCCCGCTTTCATTCCAGTCGCGATGGCTGATCCCTCTCCGCGCGACGGTGAAATCCTGATTGAAGTGCAGCGTGGTGCCACGCAGATCAAGATTCGCTGGCCAGCTGCGTCTGCTGGGGACTGTGGAGCCTGGCTGCGGGGGTGGTTGCGGTGATCCGCATCGACTCGATCTGGCTGTCGACCGCACCGCTGGACATGCGCGCCGGCACTGACAGCGCCTTGGCCCGGGTGGTGAGCGTGTTTGGCTCCGCCCGGCCTCACCATGCGTATCTCTTCGCCAATCGCCGCAGCACGCGGATGAAGGTGCTCGTCCATGACGGCTTCGGCATCTGGCTCTGAGCGCGGCGACTGCACCGCGGCCACTTCACCTGGGCGAATACATCAGCTGGTCTCCACGTGTCCCTGACGCGCGCGCAGCTCGACGCCCTGACGGTCGGATTACCCTGGCAGCAGCTCGGCGACGCCGGCGTCATCCGGGTCGTCTGAAGGGCATGGAATGGCTGCGATTTATTCTCGGATAAAGCCCCTGAAACCCTGATTCTGGCGTGCTTTCTGCGTCGATCCGGGCATGGGAAACACCGCCATGATCGACCGCTCGCAGCTCGCCTCGATGGATGCTGCCGCGCTGCGCAGCATGGTCGACAGTCTGCTCGAGAAGATCGATCGCGATCATCGTGAAATCGCGTTCAAGGACGCCCAGATCAGCAAGCTCACGTTTGAGATCGCCCATCTCAAGCGCATCCAATACGGTCGGCTCAGCGAGAAACTCACCGGCGAGCAGAAATCGCTTTTCGACGAGGCGGTGGCGTCGGATCTGGCGGCGCTGGAGCAGACCCTCTCCGACCTCGTCGCCAAAGGCGATGCCCCGGTGCCTTCAGTGAAACAGTCCCCGAAGCGCGCGCTGCTGCCGGCGCATCTGCCCCGCATCGACCATCACCACGAGCCCGCCTCTACGGTCTGCCGCTGTGGCTGCAGCCTGAAGCGGATCGGCGAGGACGTCAGCGAGAAGCTCGACTACACCCCTGGGGACTTCACCGTCGAGCGTCACATCCGGGGCAAGTGGGCCTGCCGGACCTGCGAGACGCTGATCCAGGCGCCGGTGGCGCCGGAGGTCATCGACAAGGGTATTCCGACCGCTGGACTGCTGGCCCAGGTCATTGTCTCGAAATATGCCGATCACCTGCCCCTGTATCGGCAGGAGCAGATCTTCGGGCGGGCCGGGCTGGCCATTCCTCGCTCCACCCTCGCCAGCTGGGCGGGGGCCTGTGGTGCGAAGCTGCAGCCGCTGGTCGACGCCCTGAAGACCGAGCTGATGGCGTGCCCGGTGCTGCAGGCCGACGAAACCCCGGTGGCGATGCTGGCCCCCGGTACCGGCAAGACCCACCGGGCGTATCTCTGGTCCTACGTCAGCGGGGAATACGATCCCCTGAAAGCCGTGGTCTACGACTTCACCGACAGCCGCGCCGGGTCGCACGCCCGGGCTTTCCTTGGAGACTGGCAGGGATCGCTGGTCTGCGATGATTTCAGTGGCTACAAGGCCTGTTTCGGGAGTGGAGTCATCGAGGTGGGGTGCATGGCCCATGCGCGTCGGCACTTCGTCAATCTGCATCTCGCCAATCAGAGCGTGATTGCTGCCGAGGCGATCGATATCTTCCGACAGCTCTATGCCATCGAGGCTGAGATCAAGGCCCTGAATCCGGAGCAGCGGCTCGAAGCCCGACAGCGTCGATCTGCACCCCTCGTCGCGACGCTACACGACTGGCTGATCGCGCAGCGATTGCGGGTCCCCGATGGCACCGCCACGGCAAAAGCCCTCGACTACAGTCTCAACCGCTGGCGAGCACTGACCCGGTTTCTCGACGACCCCGCCCTGCCGATCGACAACAACCATGACGAACGACAGATTCGCCCCTGGGCGACGGGACGCAAGAACTGGCTCTTCGCCGGCACCCTGCTGGCCGGGCAGCGCGCTGCGGCGATCATGAGCCTGATCCAGTCCGCCAAGCTCAACGGTCACGATCCCTATCGCTACATCAAGAGCGTGCTGCAACAGCTACCGACGAAAAAAGCCAGCGAGATCCATCTGCTGCTGCCTCACCGCTGGGTGCAGGGGCAATAAACACTGAGTAGCAGCGGTCAAGGTGGGATTGCTGGCCGCTTACCTTACTTCAACGATCGGATCGTTCCACTGGAAGATGTTTCCCGCATCCAGCGCAAGAGCTTCGACATTGGTAGGGAAGCGAGACTGACCATGTGCCGCGCTGAACGCAGCAGCAATCTTCACTAAGCGATTTGCTGCTTTCGGCGGCGTCCAGACCATTCCAGCTAGGACTTCTTGAAAGTCTCAAGAATCCGCCGGAGCTGCTCCTTGCCGGTGGCATCTAGTTGGCGATACCCGCGAAAGAACGCTTCGTCTAGGTGGCGCTCTTCCGGGCCGCGCTTGTCTTCCTCAAGGAAGTACGAGATGTCGACCGACAGCGCGTCTGCCAAGGCCTGCAATTTTTCCGCCGAAGGCTTTTGTGACTCTCTGTTTTCAAGCTCCCAGAGATAGCTCTTGCTGAGCGCCGCCTTCTCCGCGAGTTTGTCGAGTGTTAGCTCCTGCTTCTTTCGCAAGTCTCTGATTTTCGTACCGAGTCGCGATGGCATGAGGGCACTTCACGGGAGTGTTCGTAATTCCGAACATTGTATTTGACTTTTCCGAACATGCCACTAGACTCACTGCGAGTTCGCTACTCCGAACATCCTGTTTGGATATGACGAATTCACAGCTTGAGAGGTGCCAACAATGGCCGGAAAAAATCAGTACATCGTTCCCGCGGATGACGATCGCTGGGGTGTTCGCGGAGAGGGCAATTCCAGGCTCACCGAAACCTTCAGGACGCAGCGCGAAGCAATCGAGCGCGGACGGGAGATTGCCCGGAACGAGGGAAGCGAACTCCGAATCCAAGGTGAGGACGGCAAGTTCCGTGAAGCCTGGAGCTATGGCAACGATCCTTTCCCGCCCAAGGGCTAATCACGTTGCAACCCGCCTACTCTTTGGAGTGTTCCAATGATCCGTGGTAAGCGAATCCGCAAGCTCGATCAATACATCAAGGGATTTGCGCAGGGCGACCAAGTCGTCGTCGTCATGCGCGACTTAACGTCAGCTACAGAGACGCTTAAGAGAGTTGGCTTCAGTGAACAATTGGAAGCCGGCGAGTCAGTCCTTCCCTCGGCGGTTTTTGGCTCGATAAGTGAGTTCAACGCTTACGGCAAGGACGTTCCGCAAAAAGATCAACCGAAAGAGACGGCATTTCGAACCATTCGGTGGACCTGGCAGGAATTTCACGGGCGTCAGCGAATTGAACGGTCGGAATTTCGTGATGTTCCCTACGAGCGTTATCCGCGTAAGCATTTTCCGCCCCCAAGCGTCGAACTTCAGGTGGCCATCAACCCTGATGGCGAGAAGCTTGTCGTTGCTGAGGCTGTTGATCATTCGAACGGCCGAGAGAAGTTGCTGCACACCGTCAACCTTTTTCTTGAACTCTTCGGTGAATGCGAGCTGCTATCCGAGTCGTTAAGAAGTGTCATACGAGCAAAGGTCTTGAAGCTCAACTGGCATCTGCTACCGCCCGGGAAGCTTCCTTGGAAGACCTTGGCTCCTGTCCTAGAGCCGATCATTCGCGAGAACGCTGAAGGCAATCAGCCTTTTGTTGTTGACCGGCTTAACAAGATCAATGGATATGCGCCTGAATTCGTGGCCTTCGGTCGCGGTGGCTTTCATGGTTACGTCGTTTTCGGCTTTCCGAAGAAGAGGCTCTACGTTCTAGAAAGCGCACTTCACGGAAACGCTACCTATGCTTTCGACGAAAACTGGGAACGTCTTTCGCAATTAACTAAAGCAGAGATTCTTGATGGCGGATTGCAGAAGGCTCGTGTCATTCATTTACTTAGCTGGTACGAAAAAATGAACGCGTTGCTGAAGTAATAGAGGGAGAGCCGTTCGCACCGGGAGGATGACGACAGAATGCACGACACTCACAACCTTGAGCGATTGAAGGCTCACATTCTTCCGCTTTCGAGGTCGAAAAGCTTTGAAGTTGCTCGGACCGAATGGAACTTGATGCACGTCGAGATCAGTGACGAGTTTGATAGTTGCCCATGCGGGCAGACGATCAAGGAACACTGCTACATCCAGAATAGACTGACGGGCCATCGAACCTACGTTGGAAACGTCTGCATCAATCGTTTCATGGGGATTGATACCGGCTCGTTATTTGACGGACTCAAGCGCATAGCCTCCGACCCCAAGTCGAACGCAAATGAGGCGGTCGTCGAGTACGCGCGGAAGGCGGGGTTTCTCTACAGCGACAAGGAATATGACTTCCTAACGAGCACTCGACGAAAGAGATTGCTTTCTGCTGCTCAGCTGGCCTGGAAGGGAAAGATCAATCGCAGAATCCTCCAGCGCACCGTCGTTCAGAAGCGAACCATTCGATAGATCGCCTAAAGTCTGACCGCTCAGTTAGAGAGCACTGGCGAACGTCTGCTTTTGGCACCGAGTTGTCAAAGGCAGTGCTGCAACGAACGGCAGATCTGACCGCGAGCATGCCACTGGCCGATCTAGATCGTAGCAATCATCCGATCATCAGGCGTGCTAGTCGGTGATCGACAACAGGAGAATGCGCACATCGATCACCGTTTCGCCTTCCAGGATCAGGTCTTCACAAAAGCAGCTTCTACGATGTGATGAGGTTTCATCGTCCTGGAGCCTTCAATGCTTGTCCCCTCTCTGCAGACAGAAGCCACCAGCTTTGGCTCGCCCGCATTCGATCACCAGGCGCTCTTGCTCGGCGTACGCAAGCCAGCCCCAAAGCCGGCGCTCATACCCCAGCCATCGCAACTGACCCATGAGCAGCGCCAAGTGGTGGACTTGGCGGCGGAAGGCGAATCGGTCTCCGTCAACGCTTTTGCCGGCACCGGCAAGACTGCTACCGCAGTCGCAGTAGCCGAGTCACTAGGTCAGCCCGGTCTCTACCTCGCTTTCGGCAGCGCGATCGCTGCGGAGGCTCGACGTCGCTTCCCGTCGACCTTTGAGGTCAGTACGTTCCACGGGCTGGCCTACGCCCAGATCGGGATCGCACGTTGGTGTGAGCGTGCAGGCCGCCGCCTGGGTGAGCCTTCCTTACACGCATTTGCAGAGTTGAACGGCCTCGGTGGGCCGGACGGCTACCTGGCAGCTTGGCGAATACGGGAGGTGCTTCGTCGCTTCTATCAGTCCGCCGGCACGCAGTTTGGCATCGAGCTCCTAAGCCCAGAGATCTGGCTTTCCTTGGAGCCCGGAGATCACGATGTGGTCGGGCAGGGGCCCAGTGTGGCTGGCTTGTTATTGGGACATCAATTGCTGCAACAGGCGGAAGCAGTTTGGGAAGCGCTGTGGCGCCCCGACGACCCCGCGCGCCTATCGATCGGCCACGATGCCTATCTGAAGCGCTGGGCCATTGGCGCGCCGGAGTTGCCGGGCCAGTTTCATCTGGTGGACGAAGCCCAGGACTGCAGTCCGCTCATGGTCGAGGTGTTACGTCAGCAAACCAAGCCACGTGTTTTACTGGGTGACCGGCACCAGTCCATCTTTGGCTTTCGCGGGGCGGTGAACGCCATGGCCTGCCTCCCGGGCGAGCGGCGGGCCCTGACGCGATCCTTCCGTTTCGGCGCCTGCATCGAGATGGTCGCGAACCATCTTCTGCAACTCAACGGTGAGCAGGATTGGCTGATTGGCGAATCGCAGAACCCTGGCGATCTCTACGGCCCCGAAGTCGGTCTCGAGTCGTATCTCGACCGCACAGACGGGCAGGTAACCATCCTGACGCGCACCAACTCCGAGGCGCTCAGTCTTGCAGTCGCATTGGTCAAGCGATATCCCACGGCGGTCCTCGGCGGAATGACCGAGGCATTGATCCTGCTGCGCTCCGCGCTGGCGCTATTTGAAGGCCGACCTCAGGACGTGCGCGATTCCCGACTGCGCCCCTTTCGAAGTTGGCAGGCGCTTACCGAGCATGTCTGCCGGTCACGCGATACCGAGCTGCAGCGACTCATCAATCTGGTTGAGCTTCGTCGACTCGTGCTGGCAGAGCAGCTTGTAGATCTTGAGGTGCGCCTCGCTACTGAGCCCCAGGCTCGTGTGCTGATCAGCACCATCCATAAGGCGAAGGGGCGCGAGTGGGATCACGTCTATCTGGCCGACGACTTCAGAAATATCGAGCCAGCGGCGGGACACTGTGTTCGCAGAACGGAAGAGATCAACCTCTTGTACGTCGCTGTCACTCGAGCCCGCCGGTCACTTCGACTAAACGTTGCGACGCAGGCGGTGCTGGACGGAGTATGAGCTGCAGAGTGTCAGTCCCATGCGCCAAAGTATCCATCGGTATCTGCCTCTGCCCGCGCACCTGGATCAGAAGCACGGCGGGAGAAGATGAATCTTCATCGGCTCAAATGCTCAGCCGAGACGAATGAGTGGGACGCGCAGTCAGCCTTGGGAAAGATCTACTACCTTCGCTAGACTGCACGCCCCACACCGCATGCCTAAGCCGCACATGAATCGTCTCGCCGTCCTCGTCGATGCGGGCTACCTGCTGTCGCAGAGCGTCCACATGCTGAGCGACCAAAAGAGCAAAGCGCGGAAGGATGTCGTCCTGGTCAATGCGAAGGGTCTGATCGATTTGCTGATCCAGCAGTCGCTGGACGTGCTGGCCAATCGAAACCTACTCCGGCTCTATTGGTATGACGGCGTCTCTAGCCGCATGTCCGCTGATCACGAAGCGTTGGCAGAGCTTCCCGATGTGCAGTTTCGGACGGGCACGATCAGCAAGTCCGGGCAGCAGAAGGGTGTTGACTCCAGAATCATGGCCGATCTGATCGAGCTCTCCGCCAATAAGGCAATCTCCGATGCAGTTCTGGTAACGGGAGACGGAGACTTGGTTGTTGCGATCGACCTTGCACAACGTCAGGGCGTCCGGATCGCCATCATTGGTCTCGAAGAGCCTTCTAAGGGGACCTCCCACAACCAGAGTTTTGAGATGGTCTGTGCGGTAGACCGGATCCGCCGTATTGGCGTAAGCGACATCGCCCCATTCATGGCCTACAAGCCGGCTGCGTCCCCGACACGCGAGATTAAAAAGGTCGCGTCTACAAAGAGCGCTGCTAGTCGATCCTCACCTGAAAAAGCACCCGAGAGGAAAGCAACGACGAAGAAGACGCCTGCCAAGAAGTCTGCTGCGCCCGCCAAGAAGACCGCTGCACCGAAACGTATTCCGGTAACAGATCCTGCGCTTCCGTCGCTGGCCGAGCCCACGCCAAAAGTTGTGGGGGTGACAACCAAGGTCGTTCCTCAGTTGGAGCAGCTTCCAGCGATTGTCCGCCAGTTCATTGCAAACGCGAGCCCGAGGCTGGACAAATCGGCAGTGACACCGACTGGTGTCCTGGATAATCCGCTAGACGCGAAGCTCCGCGAGGCGGCCACAGAAGCACTTCTGCGTAAACCCACGCGCAGCGAGCGGGTTGAGCTGAGTAAGCTCTTGCGAAACAGCTTGTAGCCGGCCACTGCCGTGCGCCACGTCTGGCCGGAAGTGGCCACAATGAGTGACCGGCAACAACGTGCCGAGACTGTGTGAAAACGTGGCGTGAAGTTTGCTGATTGGTAATTCCACCATTTGCACGATGGAGCTGCCGATGAAGCGTTTCATTGAAGGCGAGGACAGGTCTCAAAGCACGCTCTTTCCCGAGCGACTCGACGACTACATCGCCGAGGACAATCCCGTCCGGGTCGTGGACGTCTTTGTCGATGAGCTCGATCTCGCCAAGCTCGGATTTTCTGGCGCCGAGCCGGAAGTCACGGGTCGCCCTTCCTACCACCCGGCGACGCTGCTCAAGCTCTACATCTACGGCTACCTCAATCGGGTCCAGTCCAGCCGTCGCCTCGAGCGCGAAACCCAGCGCAACGTCGAGCTGATGTGGCTGACTGGCCGGCTCAGCCCGGACTTCAAGACCATCGCCGACTTCCGCCGGGACAATGGCCCTGCAATCCAGAAGGTGTGTAGTCACTTCATGCGTCTTTGCCGTGAGGCCAAGCTGTTTACTGAAGCCGTCGCTGCGATCGATGGCAGCAAATTCAAAGCCGTCAATAACAGCGATCGCGCCTTCACGGCCCGCAAGCTGGAAGTGCGGCAGGAGCAGCTCGAAGAGAGTGTCAGTCGGTATCTTGCCGAGCTGGATCGTGCCGATCGTGATCCGACCCGAGTCACAGAGGATCGTGTCGCTCATATCCAGAAGCGGATTCAGATGATCAAGGCCCGCGTGCGAGAGCTCGATGACATTCGGGTCAAGATGGAAGCCTCGCCGGATGGCCAGGTGGCACTGACCGATCCTGATGCCCGCTGCATGGCCAGCCGAGGCCGGGACACGCCGATGGTCGGCTATAACGTCCAGACCGCTGTCGATGCCCAGCATCATCTGATCGTGGCGCATGAAGTCACCAATGTCGGTAACGACCGCACCCAGCTAGCGCCGATGTCCAAGAAGGCCCGTGAAGCGATGGGCTGTGATCCCGAAGCTGCTTTCACCGCCCTGGCTGATCGCGGCTATTTCAGCGGCGAGCAGATCCTGCAGTGCGCACAAGCAGGGTTTACACCGCTCGTGCCGAAGACGATGACCTCCAACAACCGAGCGAGGGGTTTCTTCGACAAGCGAGACTTTCGATACCAGCCCGACAGCGACACTTTCCTATGTCCTGCCGGGCAGCAGGCGATCCGTCGCTTCGACACGATTGAGAAGGGACAGAAGATCATCAAATACTGGTCTTCCGCATGCACTTGCTGCCCCATCAAATCGACATGCACCACCGGGGAGTATCGGCGTATCACTCGATGGGAACATGAGGATGTGCTCGATGCGATGCAGCAGCGGCTGGACGACACGCCAGATGCGATGCGGGTCCGTCGGCGAACCGTCGAGCATCCCTACGCCACGCTCAAAGCATGGATGGGAGCCACGCATTTTCTGACGAAGACGCTACCCAGAGACAGTACGGAGATGAGCCTGCATGTCCTGGCTTACAACATGAAGCGAGTGATGCAGATCCTCGGCTTGCAGCAAACCATGCAGATGATCAGGGCGTAGAAAGCTCGTTTGAAAATCCTCTGCCGAGAAACGCAGATGCCATTCAATCAATCGCGTCTTGCGGTAGTCGCTGCCAGAGGTCACATCAAATCTGGGTTTTCACACAGCCTCTGCCAAAAGCGGTCGGTCACTCAACTCGCGGCTAGTAGGTGTTTCGAGCCAGAAGCAGACGTTAGCGACATAGAAGGCTCGATGGCTTTCTGACAACGCCGCTCATTGCGAGACCAGCGCGCCGGCTCGTATCAATCCGCAATAGATGCCGATTAGCTGGATTGCGTCTCGGCCGCTGTTGAATGTCATTGGCGCGAATTGCTGCTGGTCGTCGTTTTCAGAAAGCAGCGAGACCATGTCTCCACTACGCCGCAAGGTTTTTAGCGTTACTTCGGGGTCATCGGTCCGCGCGTGCGTGATGACCGCGGCCACTATCTGGCCGTTCCGTACTGAATCCTGCAGATGGATGCCGACTAGGTCGCCGTCATGGATGCCGGCATTGATCATCGACTCACCGGAGACGCGGAACAGCAAGTCGGCAGGCGGATCGAAAAGTCTCGGCGACACATCTATGTATTTCGCTACGTGCTCTCCTGCGGAGAGGGGAACGCCTGCGGCGATCCGGCCTATGAGCGGAACTTGCATCGACTTTACACAACCTGCGAGGTCAGGCGGATCGAGCGCCGGCTGCCTAGCTCCCTCGAGAGCTCGCCGCGCGCGGCGA
>CAMTXV010000235.1:0-1863 GCA_947085665.1 uncultured Sinobacteraceae bacterium
ACGTGTGCTCTTCCGATCTGTCATACCCGCATGAAGGGCCGCTCTTGCGGCCCTTTGTTGTTTCTGCGCCAACCCTGTGTCAGTGCCCGCTGAAAGCCCTGCTGGGTGCGGGGGATTCGAGGTCTGGCGTCAGCGCCAGCACGTCCCCGAGGGAGGTTTTGCCCTGCAGCGCTGAACGCGCAGCCGCGAGCCGCAGCGGCGTCATACCCCCGGCGCGCCCGATACGGTGCAGCACCGCGCGATCCGACTGCCCGTCCATCGCCGCCCTCAGCGCCTCATCGACGGTGAGAATTTCATAGGCGCCGACGCGCCCCAGATAGCCGGTTTCACGGCATTCGAGGCAGCCCACTGGTTCATACACCTGACCGGGCTCCGGGGTGGGCAGCTGGCCTGCGGTGAGCCGCTGCCAGAGTGCCGTATCGACGGCAGCCGGGCGCTTGCAGTGCGGGCAGAGCTGCCGCACCAGGCGCTGTGCCATCACGCCCAGCACGCTGGCCTTGATGAGATACGAAGGCACGCCCAGGTCCAGCAGGCGAATGATGGCGCTGGGGGCGTCGTTGGTGTGCAGCGTGCTCAGCACCAGGTGGCCGGTGAGTGCCGCCTGCACCGCGTTTTCTGCCGTTTCCAGATCGCGGATTTCACCCACCATGATGATGTCGGGGTCTTGCCGCAGCAGCGCACGCACGCCGTCGGCAAAGTGCAGGCCGATGTTGGTCTGCACCTGCATCTGGTTGAACGCGGGTTCCACCAGTTCGATGGGGTCTTCGATGGTGCACACGTTCACTTCGCTGGTGGCGAGCAGCTTGAGCGTGGAATAGAGCGTGGTGGTCTTGCCAGAGCCGGTGGGGCCGGTGACCAGAATGATGCCGTGGGGCTGGTCGATCAGTGTGCGCCAGCGCGCCTCGTCTTCGGGGTTGAAGCCCAAGGCTGCGAAGTCCTTCACCAGCACCTCGGGGTCGAAGATTCGCATCACCAGCTTTTCGCCGAAGGCGGTGGGCAGGCTCGATACGCGCAGCTCCACCTCGCGGCCCTCGGGGCTGCGGGTTTTCACGCGGCCGTCCTGTGGCTTGCGCTTTTCGGCCAGGTCCATTCTTGCCAGCATTTTCAGGCGGCTGGTGACGGGTGCAATGAGCGATACCGGCAGCTGGTAAACATCGTGCAGCGTGCCGTCAATGCGAAAGCGCACCGTGCCCTGCTCGCGCCGGGGCTCGATGTGGATATCGCTGGCGCGCTGGTCGAAGGCGAACTGCAACAGCCAATCGACAATGCCGATCACATGCGCATCGTCAGCGCTCAAGCTGCCGGCTTTGCCGAGCTGGGTGAGTTGCTCGAAATTCTGCAGGGCACTCGGGGTGCGGCCCTGGGTGGTCTGGCTGGCCTTCACCGAACGGGCGAGGGCGTAGAACTCCACCGAGTAGCGCTCGATGTCCTTGGGATTGGCCAGCACCAGCTTCAACTGCTGCTTGATGCGCGGCGCCAGCTCCTTTTCCCACTCCAGTGCATAGGGATCTGAAACCGCAATCACCGCTTCGAAGGCGGTCACCTTCACGGGCAAAATCTTCAGCCGCGCCGCATAGGCATAGGGGATGAGCGCAGTGACCTTGCTTACTTCCATGCCCAGCGGATCAATGCGCTGGTAAGGCAGGCCACTGCGCTCCGCCAACCAGAGCGTCAGCGCTTCCAGCGTCAGCTTGCGTTGCGGCTCCCGTGCGTGGGCGAAGTCCATCTCGGCCACCGACACCAGCGGGTGTGCGGCGGAGTCGGCACGCACGCGCATCAGCAGGCTGGCGATCTGGTCCTGGGTGATGAGGCCGTCGGCTTTCAAGGCGTCCAGCACGCCTTGCAGCGTCAGCTGGGACGGGG
>CAMTXV010000236.1:0-1708 GCA_947085665.1 uncultured Sinobacteraceae bacterium
GAGACGCTCACGCTGCCCACGCAGGTGGTGATGCCCGGCCTCATCAACGCCCATACGCACGCGGCCATGAGCCTGCTGCGCGGCATTGCAGACGACCTGCCGCTGATGGACTGGCTGCAAAACCACATCTGGCCCGCAGAAGGCGCGCATGTGTCGAAACAGTTCTGCATTGATGGCGTGAAGCTCGCTGCTGCCGAGCTGATTCGCGGTGGTGTCACCACTGCCAACGACATGTATTTCTTCCCCGATGCCTCGGCCGAAGGCTTCACCGCCGCCGGCATGCGCAGCGTGGTCAATCTCATCACGCTGGATTTCCCCACCGCCTGGGCCGCCAATGCCGACGAGTACCTGCACAAGGGCCTGGTGGTGCGCGATAGCTTGAAGCACAACCCGCTGGTAACGACCATTTTCGGCCCGCACGCGCCCTACACCGTGAGCGATGCACCGCTGCGCAAGATCCGCACCTTGGCCGACGAGCTGGGCATTGGTATTCACATGCACGTGCACGAAACCGCTGGCGAAGTGGCGATGGCGGTCGAGCAGACCGGCAAGCGCCCCTGGCAGCGTTTGAAAGACCTCGAACTACTCGGCCCCGATTTCGTGGCGGTGCACATGACCCAGCTCACCGAGCAGGAGATTGCCGAGGCCGCCGAGTTCGGCGTGCACGTAGCCCACTGCCCCGAGAGCAACCTGAAGCTCGCCAGCGGCTTCTGCCCCGTCGACCAGCTGCTGAAGGCTGGCGTGAACGTTTGCATCGGCACCGATGGCGCAGCCAGCAACAACGACCTTGATCTGTTCGGCGAACTGAAAACCGCCGCCCTGCTGGCCAAGGCCGTGGCGGGTGATGCCCAGGCCCTGCCCGCCCACGCCGCCCTGCACATGGCGACCCTCGCGGGCGCGAAGGCTTTAGGGCTCGACGAGCAGATCGGCTCGCTGGTGGCCGGCAAGCAGGCAGATTTCATTGCCGTTGATTTGAGCGCCATCAACACCCAGCCCGTCTACCACGTGCTGTCCCACCTCGCCTATGCCGTCAACAGCCAGCAGGTGACGGATGTCTTCGTCGCCGGCAAGCCGCTGCTCAAGAGCGGTGTGCACACCACGCTGAGCGTCGACGAGGTGCTGGCGAAGGCCGGCGAGTGGGCGCGCAAGATTCGTCCATGAGCTTCGCGACGCTACCGCCGCCGCCCTACTACGCGGTGATCTTCTGCTCGACCCGACCTGGCGCCGACGATGGCTATGACGGGATGGCCGAACAGATGGCGCAGCTCGCCACCACCATGCCGGGCTATCTCGGCCGCGAGAGCGCCAGAGGGGCAGACGGCTTCGGCATCACCGTGAGCTACTGGCAAGACGAAGCCGCCATCGCCCACTGGAAGGCGAACATGGACCACAAGGCAGCCCGCGACCATGGCCGCAGCCGCTGGTATGAGCACTACGAACTGCGCGTGGCCAAAGTGGAACGCGCCTACGGCAAACCGGCATCGAGCAAATGACCCCCAATTCAGACACCGCCGAACTCGCCAACTTCGACAATCTCGCTGCCACCTGGTGGGACCCAAAAGGTCCGATGCGGGCGCTGCACCACATCAATGGCCCACGCCTGCGCTACATCGAGCGCTGCGCCGGTGGACTGAAGGGCAAGCGGGCGCTGGATATCGGCTGCGGTGGCGGCCTGCTCAGCGAGGCACTCGCCGGCAAAGGAGCTGAC
>CAMTXV010000237.1:0-2971 GCA_947085665.1 uncultured Sinobacteraceae bacterium
ATGAAGTTGTCTCCGCCGGTGGTTTATTTGTCATGGGTACGGAGCGCCACGAGTCCCGCCGGATCGATAACCAATTGCGCGGCCGCTCCGGCCGCCAGGGCGACCCCGGCACCACGCGCTTCTACCTGTCGCTCGACGATACCCTGATGCGCATCTTCACCCCGCCTTCGATGCGCGCGATGCTGACTCGTCTGGGCATGCAGCCGGGCGAGGCCATCGAACACCGCTGGGTGAGCCGCGCCATTGAAACCGCGCAGCGCAAGGTTGAGGCGCACAACTTCGACATCCGCAAAAACCTGCTCGAATACGACAACGTCGCCAACGATCAGCGCAAGGCGGTTTACGAGCTGCGCGACGAGCTGATGGGTGCGGAAACCGTGACCGCACTGGTGGACGAGATTCGTCCCGACGTGATGCGCGCCACGGTCGATGCCTACATTCCGCCGCAGACCATCGAGTCGCTGTGGAAAGTGGAAGAGCTGGAAGCCGCGCTGAAGAAGGATTTCGGCGTTGAGCTGCCGCTGAAGAAGATGCTCGACGAGGAGTCCGACCTCGACGAAAAGGGCGTGCGAGCGCGCGTCACCGAAGCCGTGAAGAGCGCCTACGAAGACAAGAAAACCCGCGTGGGTGCAGCCGTGCTCGAACACTTCGAGAAGGCCATCATGCTGCAGGTGATCGACCAGTTCTGGCGCGAGCACCTGGCGGCCTTGGACTACCTGCGCCAGGGTATTCACCTGCGCGGCTACGCGCAGAAAGATCCCAAGCAGGAATACAAGCGCGAAGCATTCGGCATGTTCAACGACATGCTGGGCCGCTTCAAGCACGAGGTGATCAGCGTGCTTGCCCGCGTGCAGATTCAGAGTGAGGCCGAGGTGGAGCGCATCGAGCAGCAGCGTCGCGAAGCCGCGGAGCTCGCCGAGCGCAAGATGCAGATGCAGCACGCCGCCGCGCCCGACGTGCTGCACGATGCGCCGCCCGCCATGCCGGCACCTCAGGCAGCACCGGCGATGCGGCCGGTCGAGCGGCCTGAAACCTTCCAGCGTGACCTGCCCAAGGTGGGTCGCAACGACGCCTGCCCCTGCGGCAGCGGCAAGAAGTACAAGCACTGCCACGGACAGCTGGCCTAGAGCCTGCTGTCATGAGCTGGCGCGTGCGCGCGCTTGGCGCAGGACTGTTGCTCAGCCTGCTGGCGCTGGGGTTCGTGAGCGCCGGCTGGTGGCGTGCCCAGCAGCTTCTGCCACCGCAGCCCAGCGCGGTGGATATTGGTTTCGCGCAGGCCATGAGCCGGCACCACCAGCAGGCCATCGCCATGGCGCAGCTGCTGCTCGATGGCCGGCCCACGTCGCTGACCACACTGGCCCGGCAGATTGCCGCCGCACAGCTTCTGGAACTCGGCGAGATGCAGGGCTGGCTCAAGCTCTGGGGCGCGCCGGTGATGCCGCTGAAGCCGCCCATGGACTGGATGCTGCTAGGTCGCACGCCGCCGGACGCCACCCTCAAGCAGTCTCTGCTGGACTGCGTGGCCTCCCCCACGGGCATGGCCGGGCTGGCTACAGACGCCGAGCTGGCGCAGCTGCGCACGCTGGAAGGGCGCGCCAGAGACGCGCACTTTCTCACCCTGATGCGCGCCCATCACGCGGGCGGTTTGCCCATGGCGCGTTTTGCGGCGGCTGAAGCGGCGCTGCCCGTGGTGCGGCGGCTGGCCCTGAATGTGGTGCGCGAGCAAAGCCATGAGCTTTTCGCCATTGAGCGCATGCTGCTGATGCTTCAGCAGCCGGCAGCGGCCGAGCCTCGCTGACCTATACTCGCCGCACAAAAAATAAGCTGTTTTGAGGAGATTCCATGCGCCCGTCCTTCCTGCAACTGCTGCTGCCCCTGGTGCTGACCACCGCGTTGTCGGCCTGCGGCGATAGTCCGCTGACGGTGGGGGGAGGCGGAGTCGCCCCCGTGGTGCCCGAGGGCCCCACGCCCAAGGCCGATTGCGGTCCGGGCTCCGCGCCGGAAACCGGCATGCAGGGGCGTGTGAGTCGTGCAGATCACCAGAGCGGTCGCGCCGCTGAGGGCTACACCTGCAACACGGTGATGGTCAGCAACTTCTTTGCGAGCAATCCCATCGGCACCGTGGGCGGCTTCAAGGTGGAGCGCTACACCGACAAGGCCGGCCGCGACTGCGCCTATTACGACAGCACCCTGTTGTTCCCCACCAATCTGGTGGATCTCGAAGCCGGCGTGAACGTGCTGGACATGTCAGACCCCGCCAACCCCGTGCGCACGGCACGGCTGGTGACACTCGCCATGCTCTCGCCGCACGAATCTCTGGTGCTCTCGAAAGAGGCCGGCGTGCTCGCCGCCGTGCTGGGGAATCCCGCCTTCGCACCTGGCCAGGTGGATGTCTATTCGCTGGAACCCGATTGCCGCACGCCGCAGTTGATGTCTTCGCTGCCCGTGGGCTTTCTGGGCCACGAGAGCGGCATGGCGCCCGATGGCAAAACCTTCTATTCCGCCTCGCCCGGCACGCCTACGCTCACCGCCGTGGATATCTCCAACCCCGTGCTGCCGCGGCCCATCTGGCGCGGTGATTTCACCTCGCATGGGCTGTCGATCAGCAACGATGGCAACCGTGCCTATGTGTCCGCCGGCAACGATCAGGGGGTGCTGGTGCTCGATGTCTCGGAGATCCAGTCACGCGTTGCCAATCCCACCGTGCGCGAAGTGGGCCGCGTCACCTGGCCGAACAAGACCATTCCGCAGAACGCCATTCCCTTCACCCGCGACGGCAAGCCGTACCTGCTGGAGGTGGACGAGTACTCCAGCAATGGCGACGGCAGTGTGGCCTCGCACGGCTCGGTGGTGGGCGCGGGCCGAATCATCAGCATCGCGGATGAAACCAGCCCGGTGGTGGTGTCCAACCTGCGGCTCGAAGTACACGAACCCGAGAACCGCGACGCCATTGCCGACAGATCGGAAGAGC
>CAMTXV010000238.1:0-7219 GCA_947085665.1 uncultured Sinobacteraceae bacterium
CATAAGGCTCACTTCTGTTTCTTTCTTATACATCTACATCAATTTGGTTGCGGGGGCAGGATTTGAACCTACGACCTTCGGGTTATGAGCCCGACGAGCTGCCAGACTGCTCCACCCCGCACCAGATACTCAAGTTTCCCTTCTGCGACAGACCCGTCCGTCTCATTGGGGAGGCGGAGTATAGAGAGGCAGACCGGATTAGGCAACGGCTTTGGCGGAACATTTTCAAAGACTCCGCCCGGCGGCCTTGCGGCCTCAAACGCGCCCGTGCCTGAAGCCGGAACAATCTGAAAGTGG
Source organism: uncultured Sinobacteraceae bacterium (assembly GCA_947085665.1). Classification (GTDB taxonomy): domain Bacteria; phylum Pseudomonadota; class Gammaproteobacteria; order Nevskiales; family Nevskiaceae; genus Stagnimonas. Next base: position 298 of record CAMTXV010000238.1, read on the forward strand.
TGCCGGCTGAGGGATTTGAACCCCCGACCTACGGTTTACAAAACCGTTGCACTACCGCTGTGCTAAGCCGGCCCATTTTTCAAGGCGCGCAGTATAAGGCGCTACTGCCCAGATTCCAGCGCGGCCCACACCGCGAGGCCCTGCAGCACGAGGTCTGGGGCGATCTGCCACGGAGCAGACAAATGCGGCAGCAGCTGCGCGGCATCACCACCCGCCAGAAACTTGCCGCCGGAGTGCTGGCGCCCAAGCAGCTCCAGCGCGCCGGCCGCTGCGTGCAGCGCACCTTGTCGCACTGCCGTCTCGGTGTCGCGCCCCAGCCCCGTCGGCAGATTCCGATCCACCCCAATTTGAGCGGTGTCGATCGCGAAACGGGTGTGTCCCAGAGTGGCGGCGATCATGGTGGTCAGGCCAGGAGCAATGACACCGCCCTGATGCTGCCCCTGTGCGTCCACGGCATCGAAGGTGAGTGCGGTACCGGCGCTGGCCACGCAGAAGGCGGTACGGTGCTGCGACCAGAGCGCCAGCATGGACAACCAGCGGTCCACCCCGAGTCGGGCGGGCTCGGTGTAGCCGCTCTTCAGACCCGCCACCGCGACGCTGCTGCGGGCAAAACAGGGGGAGCTACCCCAAACCTGCTTCGCGGCAGTCGCCAGCGCTGCCTCGTGCTCAGCGCCCGTGACATGGGCAATACAGACGTTCGTGGGGGCGAGGCCCGCCAACTGGCGCAGGGCTTCAGCCGGTGCGCCCCGATGCGCGATGGCCTGCGCGGGCGCGAGTGGCGCCCGCAGATTGGCCGCTAGCACCCATTTGAGGCGCGAGTTGCCAATATCGAGCAGGAGCGTGCTCATATGGCGCGCACGCTGACATCCCCCGCATGCACGGCAATGCGGCCCTGCGCGGTGTCGATCAACAGCCCGCCATCGGCATCCACCCCGCAAGCTGTGCCGAGTACGGGCGGGGTGGCATCCACCGTGACCGCGCGGTTGGCGAGTAGATCGCGGCGCTTCCACTCGGCGGCGAACGGCGCGAAGCCGTGGGCCGCGAAGTGGCCCAGCGCCGCGTGCAGCTCGTTGGCGAGGCTGGCGGCCAGCGCATTGCGCGAGGGGATGGCGCGACCGCGCGCCTTGAGTTCAGTCGCGAGTCCTGTCCAGGGCTGGGTGATGGCGCTGGCCTGCTCGGCGGCGAGTGCGAGGTTCAGGCCCACCCCCACCACCACGCGGCAGCTGCCCCCCGCCTCGCCGCGCGTTTCCATGAGGATGCCTGCGAGCTTCTTGCCCTCCACATGCAAATCGTTGGGCCATTTGATACCCACCTCCGGCAAGCCAGCCGCCTCGACGACGCGCGCGAGCGTCACGGCCATGGCCAGCGGTAGTGCGGTGAGGCGCGGCGGCCATTGTGTGAAGCTGTAGGCCATCGAACCGTACAGATTGCAGCCAAAGGGTGAGACCCAGCTGCGGCCGCGGCGGCCACGGCCGGCGGTCTGGCGCTCGGCAAACAGCATCTGCGGATCTTGCGCGGCATCGGCTGCGAGCAACTGGGTGTTGGTGCTGTCGGTGCTGGTGAGCACCGCAATGCGCAGGCCCCGCGCTGCCGCACCAATACGCTCTGCGTCGAGCCGCTCCAGCGGCATCGTCAGTCGGTAGCCGGCACCGGCCTGCGCGCCCAGGGCCACACCCCAGTCGCGCAGATGGTCGATGCGCTTGGCGAGTGCGGCACGGCTGATGCCGAAGCGCTGCGCAAGCGCCTCACCGGAATGCAGCTCGCCGTCAGCAAGGACATCGAGCACTTCCAGCAGAGCCGCCTCGCTCATGCGCGTTCTCGATCCACACCAATCGGCGGCAATCTCAGTGCACGGCCCAGCAGCCGGGCTTTCTCGAAGCGCGACTCGCAGCCGTTGCGCAGACGCTTCCAGTTATCCCGGTGGGTCACCAGGACCAGCAGCACCATGAGTGAGGCGAACACGCCAGCCGCTGAAAACACGCCCCAGGTGGAAAAACAGGCGACATACAACAGGGCGATCAGTCCGCCAAACAGGGTGGCGAGGCTCACCACGCCAGTGAGCAGCACGGTGAGCACGAAGCCCGAGAACATCCAGCCGAAGGCCGCCGGCAACAAGGCCAGAAACACCCCGGCGAGCGTGGCCACCCCCTTTCCGCCGTTGAAGCCATGCCAGGGGGAGAAACAGTGGCCCAGCACCGCCGCCGCACCACAGGCAAAAGGCAGGGCCGGTGCCAGCTCATTACCGGCCAGCAACAGCAGACGCGGCAGCAGCAGCACGGCGACTGCGCCCTTGCCGGCATCAATGGCCAGCACGCAGAGCGCAAAACCAGTGCCCTGGGTACGCAGTGCGTTGGTGGCCCCAATGTTTCCGCTGCCCGCCGCACGCAGGTTCACGCCGCGCAACCGGCCCATCACACTGCCTCCCAGCAGGCCGCCGAGCGCGAAGGCCAGCAACAGCACGGTCAGCGCCACCGCCGTCACTCGCCAGCCTCCCAGGCATTGCGGCGGCGGTCGGCGAGCTTTTCGATGATGTCGCCCATCAACAGCTCCAGCGCCTGCTCCTGGTGTTCGCCCGGTACCACCACGGTGCTGGTGCTGGAGATAAAGGCATCGGGCACCAGCGCCAGAATGCCCTCGAACTGCGCCTGGAAGCGCGCCGCGCGGTTGAAGTGGATGACCACCAGGCTTTCTTCTGGCTTGGGGATTTCGCGTGGCTCGAAGGGGTTGCTGATGTCCACCAGCGGCACGCGCTGGAAGTTGACATCGGTGTTGGAGAACTGCGGCAGGATGTAGTTCGCGTAGTCCGGCATGCGGCGAAGAATCGTGCCCACCACCTCGTGCGCCGCGTAGCCGCGCTCGCCGGTATCGCGCACGATTTTCTGCACCCATTCGAGGTTGATGGTGGGTGTGAGCCCCACCAGAAGGTCCACGTGCTGAGCCACGTTCACCTCGCCGGTGACCAGGCCGCCATGCAAGCCTTCGTAGAACAGCACATCGGTGCCGACGGGTATGCGCTGCCAGGGCGTAAAGCTGCCGCTCACCTGCCCCACGGCCTGCGCCTCGGCGTCGGTGTGCAGATAACTGCGCGTCATGCCGGTACCGCGCTCACCGTACTCGCGGAACAGCGCTTCGAGACGCGGGAAGAGATTGCCCTGCGGCCCGAACAGCGAGAGCGTCTCACCGCGAATGCGGGCGCGCTCCAGCATCTGCCGCCAGTGCGCACGCTCGTAGGCGTGGAAGCTATCGCCCTCCACATAGGCCGCGTTGAGCCCCAGGGTGGCAAAGATGCGCTCAAACACGCGCTTGGCGGTGCTGGTGCCCGAGCCGGAAGAACCGGTAACCGAGATGATGGGATGACGTGCGGACATGCGCCTAGTGTGTCGCTTCGATGAGTCGGCCGTCAGCTGCGACGATAGGCGAGGTCGGTGACGACATGGCCCAGTCGCTCGCCGCGCGCCTCGAAGCGGGTGATAGGCCGTGACTCTGGACGCTCCACCACGCCACCGCTGTATCCCGGTGCGGCGTTCAGCACCTCCTGCATGTGCTCGGCGTAGGGCACCCAGTCGGTGGCGAGGCGGAACAGGCCCTGGGGCTTGAGGCGGCTCGCAACGAGTTCGCAGAAGGTGGGCTGCACGATGCGTCGCTTGTGGTGGCGCGCCTTGTGCCAGGGGTCCGGGAACTCCAGGATCAGCTCGTCGAGGCTCGCTGCCCCCAGCCAGTCGCGCAGCACCACCACCGCGTCGTGGCAGGCCACGCGCAGATTGGTGAGGCCCAGCTTCTCGGCGCGGTTGAGCACGCGGCCCACACCGGGGCGATGCACTTCGACACCAATGAAGTCGCGCTCGGGTGCCGCTGCCGCGCGGTGCAGCAGCGCCTCGCCGGCGCCGAAGCCGATCTCGAACACCACCGCGCTGCGGCGGCCGAACAGGCTGGCGAGGTCGAGCACGCTGCCATCAGCCGGCGCATCCAGTCCGTAGCGCGGCCAGAGGGTGTCGAGCGCTTCTTTCTGCGACGTGGTGATGCGGCCCTCGCGGCGCACGAAGCTCTTGATCTCGCGGCGCACCGGCACCGTGGGCGCCTCGCTGCGGGCGGCGGGGGTCTGGGGGATTGAATCACTCTTCGCGGCTCTTCACGGTGTGCATCACATCGGCAACGGCGGGGCCCAGCGGGTCACCGCTTTCCCGCAGGCGCTGCGCCACCTGGGTGCGCTCCTGCGGGGTCTTGTTCTGGCTCATCTTGATCTTGGTTTCGAGCCGCGTCAGCGGCAGCTGAAAGGCCACGATGGCCCCCAGCAGGGCCTGCTCGCGGACCGCACTCAGCTGGCGGGTCCAGGGGTTCTCGGCGGGCTCGAAGGTGGCGCTGGTGGCATCGAGCACCGCCAGCTGCTCCGCCCTACCTTCGATGAGCGTGGGCACCCCGTGCACATGCACGGTGCTGAAGTTCCAGGTCGGCACGTTGGCTGCCGGGTCGAGGTACCAGCGCGGCGAGATGTAGGCATGCGGCCCCTGAAACACCGCCGTAGTGCTGCCCCCGGCAAAGGTCTGCCAGTGCGGGTTGGCGCGCGCCATGTGGCCCAGCAGGCGCTCGCCGTCGAGCAGCAGCGGCAGGTGGGTGATGTGCGCCTCGCCGCCGCCCGCCGGCACGGTGACGAGCGTGGCGAATGGCGCGCTGGCGATCAACGCCAGCGACTCGCTGCGGTCCTCACTGGCGAAGTGGCGCGGGATATAAAGACTCATGCCCTTGGCTTCAGCCGATCACCCCGGCAATGGGGGAGCTGGCCGAGGCATAGCGCCGCATGGGCATGCGCCCGGCCAGAAACGCCTCGCGGCCAGCAATGATCGCGTGGCGCATGGCGCTTGCCATCAGCACCGGGTTCTTCGCTTCCGCGATGGCGGTGTTCATCAGCACGCCGTCGCAGCCCAGCTCCATGGCAATGGCGGCGTCGCTGGCGGTGCCCACACCGGCATCCACAATGATCGGCACCTTCGCGTTCTCGACGATGGTGAGGATGTTGTAGCGGTTCTGGATGCCCAGACCAGAGCCGATGGGGGCCGCGAGCGGCATCACCGCCACACAGCCCAGCTCTTCAAGCCGCTTGCACTGGATGGGATCGTCGGTGCAGTAGACCATTACCTCGAAGCCCTCTTTCACCAGCACTTTCGTGGCTTCGAGAGTGGCGGTGATGTCCGGGTAGAGCGTCTTGGGGTCGCCCAGCACTTCGAGCTTCACCAGCGTGTGGCCATCGAGCAGCTCGCGCGCGAGGCGGCAGGTGCGGATGGCGTCTTCCGCCGTGTAGCAGCCGGCGGTGTTGGGCAGCAGGGTGTAGCGCTCGGGCTTGATGAAATCGAGCAGATTGGGGGCGCCGGCGTCTTGCCCCAGATTCACGCGGCGGATGGCGACGGTGACAATCTCGGCACCGCTGGCCTCGGCGGCTTCGGCGTTCTGCGCAAAGCTGGCGTACTTGCCGCTGCCCACGAGCAGGCGCGAGGAATAGGCCTTGCCTGCAATGGTCAATACATCGCTCATCTAACCGCCCCCTATAGCTTTCACGATCTCGATGCGGTCTTCATCCGCAACCGCGGTTTGCGCCCAGACGCTGCGCGGAATGATCTGCCCGTTGTGCTCGATGGCGAGGCGCTTGCCCGTGAGATCCAGTGCATCCACCAGGCCTTCGAGCGTGGCGGGTTCCGGCAGGGCCTGTGGCTGGCCATTCACCTGCAATGTCATGCGCTACTCCAACAAAAAACCCCCGCTGGGCGAGGGTTTGGACGATTTGGAGCGGGTGATGGGAATCGAACCCACGTCAACAGCTTGGGAAGTTGCCGCTCTACCATTGAGCTACACCCGCATGCCGATAGTTTAGCGCCTGCGGCGGAACCAGTCGCCTGCCCGGCGGCCGATGGAGCGGCGGTCTTGTCCGCTAGGGGGTGGGGCATCGCCGCTGCGACGGTTGCCCAGCTCCGATTCACGACGCTCAAAACGCTTGTAGTGCGGCACGAGGTCTTCCGGATTGACCTTGCCTTTGGGTCCATCGCTGAGTTTCGAGAACACCAGTGCAGCGATGAGCAGCAGGCTGATGACCAGGATGGGACTGCTGCTGAGGTAATGCCAGATCACGTCCATGTCGCATTCCTTCTCGGGTATTCGGCGCCACTCTACCGCAGGCCCTTCGCCCTGCAGCGGGTCAAAACCACCTATGCCGCTCGCCGCGCAACTTCATGCCCTGCTGCGACGCCGATCATGACGACGCTCGATGCCGGTAAAAACGTCGGCTTCGCTGCTGCGACGATCACCGCGCTCGCTTTCGCGGCGGTTGAAGCGAACATGGCTTGGCACCACTCCTTTGTTTCTCATCTCCGCCATGGGTTTTGCCGTCAGGCGGTAGAACCCCCAGGCGATCAGGCCGATGAGAACCAGCAGCACCATCTTGTTTTCCTGCAGGTAACCAAAGATTGCATCCATGTGCTGCTCCTCTTGCTTGTTTCGGGGGCGCGCGGGCATATAGCCGCGACCACACCTAGATACGCGCACTCGCTTAACGGGAGACAGACATGGGCGACTATTTCAAGGCCGAAGATCTCGCCAAGTTCGGCCACATCGGCACACATGCACCGCAGGCCGCACAGGATTTCTTCAAGTACTACGGCAATGTCACCGGCAGTGATGGCGCGCTGAGCAAGCGCGAGAAGGCTCTGATTGCGCTGGCCGTGGCTCACACCGTGCAGTGCCCCTATTGCATCGACGCGTACACGCAGGCGTGCCTCGAGAAGGGGTCGAACGTCGAGGAGATGACCGAGGCGGTGCACGTGGCCTGCGCCATCCGCGGCGGGGCGTCGCTTGTGCATGGCGTGCAGATGCGCAACGTCGCCGAGAAGCTATCCATGTAGCGCCGGCCTCTGGCCGGCCGGGGCGCGGGGCAGAG
>CAMTXV010000239.1:0-20995 GCA_947085665.1 uncultured Sinobacteraceae bacterium
CCTACACGACGCTCTTCCGATCTGACTACGTGGTGCAGCACGACACCATGGCCACCTGGTTCAACGACATGCACGCCTACCCCGGCGGCATCGTGCAGGACTTCGTCGTCCGCGTCGGCATCGACAACGCACTCAGCAAGGGCCGCGTGCCGCTGGGCAAGGGGCAGGAGTCGCTGCTGGATCGCATCGACGCCTCACTGCTCGCCGTCGCCGGCACCGCCGACAACATCGTCACCGTAGAAGCCGCCCGCAAGGTGATGGATATCGTCGCCAGCAAAGACAAGCTCTTCAAACTCGCCCCCGGCGGCCATGCCGGTGTATTCGCGGGCAGCAAGGCGCCAGCCACCACCTGGCGCATGGCGGCGGATTTCCTCAAGACACGTTCGCGATGAACGCGGTCACCTCGCTCAGCCAGTGGCTGGATCTGCTCGGTGTCGCTGCGAATGCCGTGGCCGGCGCACTCGTCGCAGGCCGCCGTCAATTCGACTGGCTCGGGGTCGTGGTCATTGCCGGGGTCACCGCCATTGGTGGCGGCACGGTGCGCGATTTGCTGCTGGACCGCCCGGTGTTCTGGATTGCGAACCCGGCCTATTTGCAGGCCACGCTGGCGGCGACGGCTTTCACGCTGCTGTATGCGCGCACGCGGCGCATCCCCGAGCGGGTGCTGGAAACCACGGATGCGCTGGGTCTCGCCCTGTTTGGTATCGCGGGTGCGCGCATCGCGCAGAGCCTGGGCCACGACGGACTGATTGCGGTGGTGATGGGCGTGATCACCGGAAGCTTCGGGGGCTTGCTGCGTGATGTGCTGTGCAACGACATCCCGATGATCTTCCGCCAGGGGCAGTTCTATGCCACGGCCATCATCCTCGGCTGCTCGCTGTACATCCTGCTGGTGGCGCTGGGTCTGGAACGCGATCTGGCAGCAGGCGCCGGCATGCTGGCCATCTTTGCGCTCAGGGTGGCGGCTATTGTGTGGAACCTTTGCTTGCCGATCTTTCGTCTGCCGCCGGAAGACGACTCGCGTTAGCCAGGCAGCAGCCGTCTTAGCCCTTGCAGGGCAGTGAGGCTGCGCGTCTCCGGCCGATGCCGGGCGAGGAAGCCCGTCAGCTCGGTGGTGAAGGCGCGCGGCGACTCGAAGGGAATGGCGTGGCCGCAGCGGTGGAAACGCACCAGCTCGGCCTGCGGCACCCACTCCTTGAAACGTAGCTGGCCCTTGGCGGGGTACATGGTGGACTGCATACCAACCATTGCGGTCATCGGAATCTTGATGTTCGGCAGGCTGGGGCGCCAGTCGTAGTCGTCGTTCAAATAGCTCTTGAGCGTATCCATGTAGATGGGCCAGTTGGCCACCGGCGCCACGCGGCGGATGAGCAACTCGCGCCGGGCAAGACTGGTGAAGGCCTGCCAGTGCCGCAGTGCAAAGGCGTGGCCGAAGAAATCCCCCAGCGTCGCCCACAGGCGGCTGCGCAGTGCGGCGGGAATCTTCGTGAAGGCCTGACCGCGATACGGCTCCATGTCGGCCATCAGCGCAGCCCAGGCGCCGAGTCGCTGGCCTTGCAGGTGGCCGAGCAGGCCGTCTTCCCAGTCGGGTCCGTTGCGCACGCAGGGGGCTTGGTCCATGTGCAGATACGCGCGCACGGCGCCAAAGCCGTAGTGACGCTGATACTGCAAGGAGGTGCAGGCGCCCATCGAGAGGCCGCCCAGAATCACCTGCGATTCGCCCAGATACGCCAGCACATCAGCCAGGTCGCTGGCGTGCTGGTCGAGCAGGCAGGGGGTGGAAAGCGAGAGCCGGTGCGAGCCACCAAAGCCGCGCAGGTCCGGCAGCACGAAACGATATTTGTGCGCGAGCGGTGCCACAAAGGGCAGCCACAGAAACGCCGGCATGGCGAAGCCATGCACCAGCACCACCGTGGGGCCACGACCAATGGCGTGGACATTGAGCTTTGCGCCGTCGCGCAGGGTGATCTTCATCGTGCAGAGCCAGGTGGTGAAGGGGCTGTGCGGCGTTCACGAACACCGCTGGCACCTCACGCTAACGACAATGCGGATTTTTGAAACCGGGCGGTTTCAGGGCTTGCCCAGCGTCACCCGCAGCAGCGCGCCATCCCCTTGGTCGGTGAGCAGATACAAGGCGCCATCCGGCCCCTGGCGCACATCGCGAATGCGCTGGTTGAGGCCTTCCAGCAGGCGCTCTTCTGCAAGCACTTTCTCGCCATCGAGTGTCAGACGCGAGAGCAAGCCGAACTTGAGGGAGCCAGCAAACAGGCTGCCGCGCCAGGCGGGGAAGCGATCTGCGGTGTAGAAGGCGAGACCACTCGGCGCGATGGATGGAGTCCAGTGCCAGAGCGGCTGCTCGTAGCCCGGTTTCTCGCTGATGCCCTCGCCTACCTTCAGACCCGAGTAGTTCACGCCGTGGGTGATGACCGGCCAGCCGTAGTTGCGACCGGCCTTGGGCACATTCACTTCATCGCCGCCCTTGGGGCCGTGCTCGCTCATCCAGAGCTGGCCGCTGCTGGGGTGCAGGGCCGCGCCCTGCGGATTGCGATGACCCAGGCTCCACAGCTCCGGCAGCGCGCCCTGGGTGCTCACGAAGGGATTGTCGGCCGGCACGCGGCCATCGCGGTGAATGCGCACCACCTTGCCGAGATGGTTATCCGCCAGCGGTGCCGATTCGCTCTCGGTGCCGCGCTCGCCCAGCGTGACGAACAGCGTGCCATCGGCCGCAAAAACCAGTCGCGAGCCGAAGTGCAGATGGCTGTCGATGGTGGGCTGCTGGCGGAAAATCACCTTGAGGTTTTCCAGGCTGCCGCCATCGCCTTTCAGCGCCAGCGTGGCGCGCGCCACGGCAGTGCCATTGCCGCCATCGCGCGGCTCCGAGTAGCTCAGGAAGATCTCGCGGGTCTCTGCGAAATCAGGCGCCAGCACCACATCCAGCAGCCCGCCCTGGCCGCGTGCAAACACCGCGGGCACGCCGCTGATGGCGCTGCCCCGCTGGCCCTCGCGGCTCACCCAGCGCAGCGTGCCGGGGCGCTCGGTCACCAGCATGTCGCCGTCTGGCAGAAACGCGAGTGACCAGGGATTGGCCAGCCCCGTGGTGAGGGTCTCCACCGTCACCGCGCCCTGCGAGGAGGCGAATTGGCGCACCGTGCCTGCGGGTGCGGCCTCGGCTTCAGCGATGGGTTTGAAGGGGCCGAAAGGCTGCAACACGATGAGTGCGGCGAGGCTGGCCAGCAGGGTGGCCAGCAGCCACCACTGGCGGCGCTTGGAAAGAGTGCTGAGCATGGGATGCGCCTGGCCGGGGAAAGGGAGATCAGCCGCCGCGGTGTACTGCCAGCGGACCATTCGCCTGACAGACCGGCATCAGCTGCAAATTGTTCACATTGACGTGCGCCGGCAGCGTGGTGACCCAGTACACCGTCTCGGCAATGTCTTCGGCGCTGAGCGGCACGGTGTTCTCGTACACCTTCGCCGCCTTGCCGTCGTCACCGTGAAAACGCACCTTGGAAAATTCGGTGCCGCCGCACAGGCCAGGCTCGATGTTGCTCACGCGAACCGGCGTGCCCAGCAAGTCTGCGCGCAGGTTCATCGAGAACTGATGTACGAAGGCCTTGGTGGCGCCATAGACATTGCCGCCGGGGTAGGGCCATTCGCCGGCCGTGGAGCCGATGTTCACCACATGCCCGCGCTGGCGTGCGACCAGGCCCGGCAGCAGGGTGTGCGTCACGTTCACCAGACCGGTGACGTTGGTGTCGATCATGCGCTGCCAGTCATCGAGGCTGGCGCGCTGCGCCGGCTCCAGCCCCAGTGCCAGGCCGGCGTTGTTCACCAGCACATCCACATCGGCGAAATCGGCGGGCAGGGTGGCTACTGCGGCGGCGACTGCCGCGCGGTCGCGCACATCCAGCACCAAGGGGTATGCCAGCGGCCCCAGCTCAGCGGCGAGATCGACCAGACGCTGCTCACGCCGGCCAGTGAGCACCACACGGTTGCCGTGGGCCACAAAGCGGCGTGCGATGGCACTGCCAAAACCGGCGCTGGCGCCGGTGATGAACACGCACAGGGGCTGGCTCATGCTCACTTCTTCTTCGGCTTGTCGGCGGGGGGCACGAAGGGCAGCACGGCGTCGAGGGCATCCACCTGCTGTGGTGCGACCACCGGGCGTGTCACCTGCTCGGATTCCAGCAGGGCGATGCGGCCTTCCAGCTCGATGATGCGCTCGCGCGATTTCGCTTCGGCCTCGCGGCTGTCGCGCAGCTGCTTCAGGGTGCGCTCGTGTTCAGTGGAGTTCGACTCGCGCAGGCGCGCCGTGGGCTGCGGGCGGCGCTCGGCGGCCACCAGGCGTTCTTTCGCGCGGGTGAGTTCCACCGAGAGCTGCTTTACGCGCAGTGCCACGCCGCGCGACAGCAGCCAGTGCAGCAGCGCGCCCAGCACAAAGGCGCCCAAGAGCAGCAGCAGAATCTCGGCGCTGTGCTGGGTCACCGTGCCGGTGCCGGGGCCAACCAAAGGGCTTTGTTCAAACATGGGATGACTACTCCTGCGGCAAGGGGGTGAGCAGCGCCTCGGCGCGGCGGTTGAGGCTGCGCCCCTCGGGGCGGCTGTTGCTGGCAATGGGCTCGCGGTCTTCGCGCGACTCCACGCTGGCGATGGACTTTGCGGCAATGCCCTGGGCGATCAGCCAGTCGCGCAGGGCGTCGGCACGTTGCTGCGACACCACCGAGATGCGCGAGCGTGCGCCCAGACCATCGCTGTGGCCCAGCACCATCACTTTTCGGCCCTGAGCAATGCCGCGCTGCAAAAGTTCAAGGCGCGCTGCCACGTCCTCCGGCGGCTGCAATGCCGAGGAGCGGGCATCAAAGTTCACCCGCAGCACCAGTGTCGGACCTTCGCGGTTGTCGAGTTCCGGCAGCGCCGGCATGACCGCCGCGGGTGGAATGGGGATCGATGAAGGGACTGCTGCGGGTGCTAGCGCGGCAGCCGGTGCCGTCGGCTCGCTGGCTGCCGTAGCGATGGCGGCCACCGCCGCCGCCGATGATGGTGGTGGCGAATCCGCGGTCGTGGCGGCTGCGATGCTGGCTGCGGCCTCCTGCGGGCCGCAGACGCGCTTCACCTTGCAGTCGTAGTACCAGACGCTGCCCAGTGCCCAGACGGCGGCGGTGGCGAGCGTGAGCGTGACCGCGCGCTTCATGGCGTGGCGGCGCGAGCGCGGGCAATGGCGGCGCGCACCTGTGCAGGCGCGGTGCCGCCGTAGGTGGTGCGCGCGGCCACACTGGCCTCGGGCGTGATGTGGGCGAATACATCCTCACTCACCAGCGGGCTGAAGCCCTGCAGCTCTGCCAGCGAAAGCTCGGCCAGATCGCAGCCCTTTTGCGCGGCGAGCCCCACGGCATTGCCCACGGCGTGGTGCGCGTCGCGGAAGGGCAGGCCCTTCTTCACCAGATAGTCGGCGAGATCAGTGGCGGTAGAGAACCCCTGCGCCGCCGCCTCGCGGCAGCGCTCGCGACGCACGACGAGATGCGGAATCAGGTCGGCATAGATGGCCAGGCAGTCGCGTGCGGTATCGAGCGCATCGAACAGCGGCAGCTTGTCTTCCTGGTTGTCGCGGTTGTAGGCAAGCGGCTGGGCTTTCATCAGCATCAGCAGTGCGTTCAAGTCGCCCACCACGCGGCCGGTCTTGCCGCGCACCAGCTCGGGCACGTCCGGGTTTTTCTTCTGCGGCATGATCGAGCTGCCGGTGCAGAAGCGATCAGGCAGCGACACGAAGCCGAACATCGGCGTCGACCACAGAATAAGTTCCTCGCTCCAGCGCGAGAGATGCACCATCACCAGCGAGCAGGCGAACACCGTTTCAATTGCGAAGTCACGGTCGCTCACCGCATCCAGCGAGTTTTCGCTGATGGCATCAAAGCCCAGCTGCTCGGCAACGAAATGGCGATCCAGCGGGTAGACCGTGCCGGCGAGTGCCGCACTGCCCAGCGGCAGCACATTGGTGCGGCGGCGCGCATCGGCCAGGCGCTGGCCATCGCGCAGCATCTGCTCGCGCCAGGCCAGCAGGTGATGGCCAAAGGTGACCGGCTGGGCCACCTGCAGGTGGGTGAAGCCGGGCAAGATCGAATCAGCTTCCTGCTCGGCGAGGTTGAGCAAGGCCTCGGCCACCGCCGCCGTGAGGCTCAGCAGCTCGTCGATGGCGCCACGGGTGAACAGCCGCACGTCGGTGGCCACCTGGTCGTTGCGCGAGCGGCCGGTGTGCAGGCGCTTGCCGGCCTCGCCGATGCGCTCGGTGAGTGCGGCTTCGATATTCATGTGCACGTCTTCAAGCGCGGTGCTCCACACGAAGCGTCCGGCTTCAATCTCTTCCCCGATGGCGGCAAGCCCGGTGACGATGGCCTCGACATCGGCTGCCGTGAGCACACCCACCTTGCCCAGCATGCGGGCATGGGCGGTGCTGCCGGCAATGTCTGCACGCCAGAGACGCTGGTCGAACGACACCGATTCACTGAAGCGGGCCACGCGCTCCGAGGTCGACTCGGCGAAGCGGCCGCTCCACATCTGGTTTTTGTTGGGGGGCACGGTAGGCATGGGGCGCAGAGGCGGTGAAGGCGCGGCATTATAGGAAAGGGGGAGAGTCGCGGCTGTAGGCGAGCATTGCTCGCTGCGATCTCTCCGACCGGCCATGGAGGGCCGGTCCGGGGGGCGCAATCCAGAGTAATGTCTCGCCAGGGATGGCCGCGGGTAATCATCAATAGAGCCGAAGCGACGCATGAAGCGCACGACGAACAGCAGCAATCCGCTGACACCAGACCCGCAGGCCTTGATCCCGAACTTCTGCGCGGGTGAGTCGGTGTGGCTGATGGTGTTCGTGATGCAGATGATGGCCATCGTGCTCACCCTGCTCACCGGCGAGCGCGGTGCCCAGGCCATGGGCACGCTGCTGATGTACTCGCTTTACTTGCAGTGGATGGGTATTTCGAGCGCCATCGTGCTCTGCACCGCACGGCGGGTGATGACCAAGAGCAGCGTCGGCACGGTGTTCTTCGTCTGCTGGGGCCTGTTGATGCTGGTGACCACGCTGATTGCCGACGGCGCTTGGTGGCTCTCTCGCGTGCTGCCCATCGGCGAGCCGGTGGGTGAAACCCAGCAGGCCTTCGTGCTGCGCAATGTCTCGATCAGCGCCATTCTGTCGCTGCTGCTGCTGCGCTACTTCTGGGGCCGCGCCCAGTTGCAGGCGCAGGTGAAGGCCGACGCCGAAACCCAGTACCTCGCCCTGCAGGCGCGCATCCGCCCGCACTTTCTCTTCAACTCGCTCAACTCCATCGCCTCGCTGATCATCAGCAAGCCCGAGCAGGCTGAAGAAATGGTGCTGGATCTCTCGGAGCTGTTCCGCGCCAGTCTCGACAAGCGCAACAAGCTGGTGACGGTGGCCGAAGAAGTGGAGTTCGTGAAGACCTACATGCGCATCGAGACGGTGCGCCTGGGCGACAAGCTGTGGGTGAACTGGGATATTCGCCCCGAGGCCGCTACCGCGCGCATTCCCCTGCTCATTCTGCAACCGCTGGTGGAGAACGCGGTGCATCACGGGGTTTCGCGCCTGCGGGGTCGGGGTGGTATTGATGTGACGGTGCTGCGCGACGGCAAGCGTCTGCAGGTGGTGGTGGAAAACCCGGTGCCGCCCGACGACGCGCCGAAACGCGAATCCACCGGCGTGGCATTGGAGAATATCGCGCAGCGGCTTAAGCTCATCTACGGTGATGACGCCGAACTCACACAGGGTTTGGCAAAGACACCGAACGGCCCGGTCTACCGGGCGCAAATCAAAGTGCCGTACACCACGGTCGACATCAACGCCGGGCAAGCGGCAAGTGACAACGAAGGGGATGACTGATGCGTGTAGTGATCGTGGATGACGAACCGCTGGCCCGTGAGCGCCTGCGCCGCCTGATGGCGGAGTTTCCGGGCTACGAGATCATTGCCGAGGCCGGCGATGGCGAGACCGCGCTCGACGTGATCGAGGACGAAGAGCCTGATCTGGTGCTGCTCGACGTGCGCATGGGCGGCACCGATGGCATCACCGTCGCGCGCCAGCTGGCGCTGCTCGACATGCCGCCGGCCATCATCTTCACCACCGCCTACGCCGAGCACGCCCTGAGCGCTTTCGACGCGCAGGCCGACGCCTACCTGCTGAAGCCGGTGCGCAAGGAAAAACTGCGGGATGCACTGTTGAAAGTGCGCAAGCTCAGCCGCGCGCAGAAGCCCGCCACGCCGCCGCGCGACCCCAACGCCAAGTCCACCCGCGAGTTCATTCTGGCCACCACCCGCGAGGGTCTGGTGCGGGTGCCGGTGAGCGACGTGCTGTATTTCCTCGCGGACCAGAAATACACCACCGTCTGCCATTTGCACGGCGAGGTGCTGATCGAGGAATCGCTGAAGACGCTGGAGGAAGACCTGGGCGGCCACTTTCTGCGCGTGCACCGCAAGGCGCTGGTCGCCACCAAGTTCATTGCCAGCCTCGAACGCCGCAAGGGCGAAGAGTTGGACGAGGACTCCGCCCACTGGCTGAAGATGCGCCACTCCGCCACCCTGCTGCCGGTGTCGCGCCGGCGTCTGGCCGAGGTGCGGCGCTTCCTCACTAGCGATCAGCCGGACTAGCTGCCGGTGAGGGCGGCGGCTGCGCCGCCTGTGAGGGCGCTGCGGCTGCGCCGCTCGCTGTGAGGACGGTCGCTGTCGCGACCTGTGAGGAAAAGCAAAAGAAACCAGAGCCAACGCAATCTGCTTTTGATTTTCCTCACAGCGCCGAAGGCGCGTCCTCACAAGCCTTGCGCAGCAAGCTGTCCTCACAGCGAGCGGCGCAGCCGCAGCGCCCTCACAGGCGGCAAAGCCGCCGCCCTCACCTAAACTAGAGCGATGCAAGAAATCCTCCGCATCGCCACCCGCGAATCCCCCCTGGCCCTCTGGCAGGCCGAGCATGTGAAAGCGCGGCTCGAAGCCGCGCACCCGGGCCTTGTGGTCACGCTGGTGCCCATGACCACCACGGGCGACCAGCTATTGGCCGGGCCGCTCTCGCAGTCTGGCGGCAAGGGCTTATTTGTGAAGGAACTCGAAGCCGCCCTGCTCGATTCCCGTGCCGACATCGCCGTGCACTCCATGAAGGACGTGCCGGTGCAGCAGCCCGAGGGCCTCATGCTCAGCGCCTTTCTCGAAGGCGAAGACCCGCGCGATGCTTTCGTGAGCAATCACCACGCCTCGCTCTTGGCCCTGCCTCAGGGTGCACGGCTGGGCACCGCCAGCCTGCGCCGGCAGGTGCAGGCCAAGCGCCTCAGGCCCGATCTGCACATTGAAGTGTTGCGCGGCAATGTTGGCACGCGGCTGCGCAAGCTCGACGAGTGCCAGCACGATGCCATCCTGCTGGCCTGCGCGGGTCTGATGCGTCTTGGGCTGGAGGCGCGTATCCGTGAGCGGCTGAACCCCGAAACCTTCGTGCCCGCTATCGGCCAGGGCATTGTCGGCATCGAGTGCCGGGTGGGCGACGCGCGCACTCAGGCGCTGCTGGCAGCGCTTCACGATGCGGCCTCTGGCACGCGGCTGGCGGCCGAGCGTGCCTTCAATGCGCATCTTGGCGGCGCCTGCCAGGCGCCGATTGCCGGCCATGCCACGCCCCAAGCTGGCGGGGCACTGCGGTTGGTTGGGCTCGTCGGCACCCCCGATGGCGCCACCGTGCTGCGCGATGAAATCACCGGCCCGGCCACTGAGGCCGCAGCACTCGGTGTGGCGCTGGCCGAGCGTCTGCTCAAGGCCGGCGCCCGCGAGCTGCTGGCCGCCCTCGGACACTGATGTCCTCAGCCCCGCTCGCCGGCCTGCGGGTGCTGGTCACCCGCCCGGTACATCAGGCGGGTGGCCTGGTGCTGAAGCTGGAAGATCGCGGCGCGGTGGTGAGCACGCTGCCGCTTCTGGCCATCACCGCGCCGGCAGACCCCGACGCGGCGCGTACCGTACTGCAGGTCGGCCGCAGTGCGGATTTGTGGATATTCACCAGCGCCAACGCCGTTGCCGGCGCGCAGGCCTTGCATGGCGAGGGCTGGCCGTCGCAACTGCTCGCCATTGGCCAGGCCACGGCGCGGGCGCTGGCGGCGCACGGCCATGCGGCACTGGCCCCCGAGGGCGGCAGCAGCGAAGACCTGCTGCTGTGGCCCGAACTCGCCGAGCTGACGGGCAAGCGGGTGGTGCTGGTCACCGGCGAGGGTGGCCGCACGCTGCTGGCGCGCACGCTGGCGGATCGTGGCGCGAGCGTGGCGGTGGCGCGCTGCTACCGGCGCGAGGTCATCCCGCATGCAGCGGCGACTCTCGAAGCCGCACTGCGCACCAGCGAGGTGGTGCTGCTCACCAGCGGCGAGGCTTTGCAGGCCTTGCTCAGCCAATTGCCGCCGACCAGCGCGCTGCAAGAGATGCCCCTGCTGCTGCCCTCGCAACGCGTGGCCGAGGCTGCGCGCGAGGCCGGTTGCGCCGGCCCCATCCTGCTGCCGGCGGCGATGTCGGACGCCGCCCTGTGCAGCCGCCTGGAACAATGGCGAGCAGCACCCCACAATGACTGCCCATGAATGACGCCCCGCTCGCTGCCGCCCCCGCCCCCCGTGCCCCGCGCCGCGGGTTTGCCCTGCTGGCCTGGCTGCTGCTGCTGGGCCTCTTCGCTGCAGTGGCCTACGGAGGCTGGCTGGTGTGGCAGCGACTGGAATCCACCACCCAGACGCTGGAAGCTGAAGATGCCCTGATTCGCCGGCTGAGCCAGCAGCTGCGTGTGCTGGAAGCCGATGGCGTGCAGATGGAGCGGCGGCTGGCCGATGCCGATGGCGCCGTGCAGCGCAACGCCACGGCGCTGGCCAGCCTGCAAGCCCAGCAGGAGGGCGCGCTGAAATCCATCGAGACGCTCGACGCCACCCTGAAAGGCGGCCGGGCGCGTTTTCAGCTCGCTGCCATCGAAGAGTTGCTGCTGCTGGCGCACGATCGTGTGGCGCTCGCCAAGGACCCCGCCGGAGCGGTGACGGCACTGGAACTTGCCGATGCGCGTCTGGCCAGCCTGGCCGACCCGCGTCTGCTGCCCGTGCGCGAGCTGCTGAGTGCAGAGCGCCTGGCGCTGCTGGCGGCGCCCAAGCCCGATATCACTGCTGCCTCGCTGGCCCTCGGGGGGCTGCTCGATCGCGCAGCCAGCCTGCCGCTGCGCGCGCGCGTGCCCAATCGCTTCGACCCCGTAGCCCCCGCCGGTGACGAACCCGCCGCGCTGCCTGCCGATGCCGAATGGCCCGCGCGCCTTTGGGCCGGCCTGACCACGGGCTTGAGCGCGGTATTCCGCATCCAGCGTGAAACGCGGCCGGTGGACCGCTTGCTGCCGCCGGAGCAGGAGGCGCTCATCCACACCCTGCTCAGCCTCAAGCTCGAAGGCGCGCGCCTGGCCCTGCTGCGGCAGGAGCCGCTGGGCTACCGCGACCTTCTCGACGGCGCACTCGGCTGGCTGGGGCAGTACTACGTGGCGGGTGATGCCCGCGTGCTCGTCGCCAGGGCCGAGCTGGAGCGCCTGCGCGAGCTGAACCTGAGCCCCGCGCTGCCGCTGCCCACCAAGGCGCTGGAGCGTCTTCGTGCGCTCAATGGCGCGGGTGCGCGCTGATGCTGGTTTTCTTCTTCGTGCTGGCTCTCGCCCTCGGCGTGGGTGTGTTCGTAGCCTTCCAGCTACGTGCCGAAACCGGCTATGTGTTGGTGAGCTATGGCCAGTGGGTGCTGGAAACCTCGTTGCTCGGCTTCATTGCCGCCGTGCTGGCGGTGGTGCTGAGCGTGTTCTATGGCTTGAAGTTGATCCGCTTCGGCGTGGCACTGCCGGGCCGCTGGAAGAGTCATCACGAGCGCCGCAAGGCTGATGCCGCTCAGCTGTCTTTCGAGCGCGGCCTGCTGCGTTTGTTCGAGGGCCAGTGGAAGCGCGCCGAGGTGGAACTGGTGCGCCGCGCCAGCGACCACCACGCCCAGCACCTCAACTATCTCGCTGCCGCCCGCGCCGCACAGCGTGTGGGTGCGCCCGAGCGCCGCGATACCTATTTGCAGAAAGTGCGGGAGCTGGCGCCCAAGCTCGATTTTGCCCTGCTGCTCACCCAGGCCGAACTGCAACGCGAGCGCGGCGAGTTTGCGCTGCTGCGCGATACCGCCATGAGCCTGCGCCAGAAAGACGGGCAGCACGGCTACGCCATGGAACTGCTCGCCGAGAGCCATGCCGAGCTGGGCGAGTGGGCGGGCCTGCGTGCCCTGCTGGCTGAAACGCCCTCGCGCAAGGCGCTCACTCTCGCGCGCTGGCGCGAACTGTCGATGCAGGCGGCCATCGAGCTGCTGCGCGCGGCGGTACAGGCGGCGGATCTTGCCGAGTTGAAGGCCGTGTGGGAGGCCACGCCGGCGGATGTGCGCAGCATTGCCGAAGTGGCTCGCGAATATGCCGCAGGGCTCGCCCGCCTCAATGCCGATGGCGATGCGCGCGGCTTCATCGAACAGCAGCTCGCCCAGCGCTGGGACGCGGTGCTGGTAAAGCTCTACGGCCCGCTGCACACCGAAGACCCGGTGGCCCAGCTGGCCACGCTGGAACGCTGGCTGCAGGAACACGGCGAGCAGCCGGCGCTGCTCGAAACGGCGGGGCAGGTCTGCCTCAAGAACAAGCTCTGGGGCAAGGCACGCAGCTATCTGGAAGCGGTGATTGCCACCGCACCCACGCCCGGTGCGTATCTGGAACTCGCCCGCCTCTGCGAACTCACGCAGCAGCCGCAGGAGGCGCAGGGCTTCTACAAGGCGGGCCTCGAACTCGCCGCCACGCCGCACTGATCTGCAACACCACCCTCAAGAACACTGATGGCTTCCATCCTCATCGTCGGCTGCGGCGATATTGGTCTGCGCATCGCCGCGCGGCATCTGGCGGCCGATGATCAGGTGACTGGCGTCGTGCGATCTAACGAGGCTGCGGAACGGCTGGCCTCGGTGGGCATCACGCCGCAGCTGCAAGACCTCGACAACCATTGGCGCCCGCCGGCGGTGGATGCCATTTACTGGTGTGCGCCGCCGCCCAGCCATGGCCGCGATGACCCGCGCCTGGCCCTGGCGCTGGAAGCCTTGGCCGCTCCTGCACAGGGCCTGCTCTACATCAGCACCACCGGCGTTTATGGCGATTGCCAGGGCCGCTGGATTGACGAAGCCGAGCCCTTGAAGCCGCAGAGCGAGCGCGGCCAGCGTCGCCTGGCGGCCGAACTGCATCTGCGGGCCTGGGCAGCGCGCAGCAGCGCCCGCACGGTGACGCTGCGGGTGCCCGGCATCTATGGCCGCGGCCGACTGCCCATCGCCCGGCTCAAAAGCGGCACGCCGGTGCTGCGTGCGGAGGAATCCCCCCATACCAACCGCATCCATGCCGAAGACCTTGCCGATGCGGCGGTGATTGCCTTGCGCGAAGGACTGGCGGGCGGCGCCTACAACGTCAGCGATGGCGCGCCGACCACCATGACCGACTACTTCAACCAGTGCGCCACGCTGCTCGGTTTGCCGCTACCGCCGCAGGTGGACTTCGCCACTGCCCGCGAGCAGTTCTCGCCCACGCTGCTGTCGTTCATGGAGGAATCGAAGCGCATCGACCCCGCCCGGCTCAAGGCGCTGGGTTTCAAGCCGCGCTTTGCCTCGCTCGCCGAAGGGCTGCCGTACTGCCTGTGAAGCATTCATGCCACTGGCAGTGACTTCGCCAGCGCCTAAACTCCGCGCTTCAATCACCAAAGCAGGGAGTAGCAGATGAGCATGATCCAGGAATTCAAAGCCTTTGCGATGCGCGGCAACGTGGTGGACCTCGCCGTGGGTGTGGTCATTGGCGGTGCGTTTGGCGCCATCGTCACCTCGCTGGTGGGCGATCTCATCATGCCGCTGGTGGGCATCCTCACGGGCGGGGTCGATTTCTCCAAGGCCGCCATCGTGCTGAAAGAAGGTGTGGCCGCCAGTGCTGATGGCAGCATCAAGGCCGTGCCGCCGGTGCTGCTCGGCTATGGAAAGTTCATACAGACTGTCCTCAATTTCATCATCGTCGCCTGGGCCATCTTCATGCTGGTGAAGGCCATGAACACGCTGAAGAAGAAGGAAGAAGCCGCAGCGCCCGTCACGCCGCCGCAGGAAGTGCTGCTGGCCGAGATTCGCGACCTGTTGAAGAAGCAGGGCTGAAAGGGCTCAGGCGAGGTTCAGTCGGCGGGCCGAGACTTGTGCCCGTCAACTGCGCCGCCGGTGTCAGCCTGACATCTGCATTCCTCAACAGAACTCATCAGGAGCACACATGAAACTGCACAAGGCCATGCTGTTGGCTGCACTCACTCTGGGCACGGGCCTCGCCGCCTGCGAGAAGAAGCCCGAAACCCCGGTCGAGAAGCTGGAAGACAAGGTGATGGACGGTCTCGACGCCCGCCCGAACGAAGCTTTGAAGGATGCCGGCGAAGACGCCAGCAAGGCCATCGAAAATGCGGGCGAAGCGGTGAAAGATGCCGTGACCCCCGACGACCCCAAGTAAGGCGTTCGTCTGCTGCACAAGGCCCACCCGCGCGGTGGGCTTTTTTAATGGGCCGCGTGTCACGCGCGCCCGCTAAACTGTGCGCCTCACCCCCCCAGCCCGCGGCCATGAAAACCATCACCCTCACCCAGTTCCTGATTGAAGAACAACGCGCCCGCGGCGAGCTGCAGCCTGATCTGCGCCTGCTGCTGGAAGTGGTGGCGCGCGCCTGCAAGCGCATTTCCATTGCCGTGGGCAAGGGCGCTCTGGGCGGCGTGCTGGGCGATGCCGGCACCAGCAATGTGCAGGACGAAGCGCAGAAGAAGCTCGATGTGCTCAGCAACGAAATTCTGCTTGAAGCCAATGCCTGGGGCGGCCATCTGGCCGGTCTGGCCTCGGAGGAAATGGATCATCCCTCGCCGATTCCCGATGGCTACCCCAAGGGCGGCTACCTGCTGCTGTTCGATCCCCTCGACGGCAGCAGCAACATTGATGTGAACGTGAGCGTGGGCACCATCTTCAGCGTGCTGCGCTGCCCGGATGGCCTGAACGGCTCTGACGAGCAGGCCTTCCTGCAGCCCGGCACCACGCAGGTGGCGGCCGGCTATGCGGTGTATGGCCCCTCCACCCTGCTGATTCTCACCACCGGCCACGGCGTGCATGCCTTCACGCTCGACCGTGAGCAGGGCAGCTTCGTGCTGACGCAGAAGAACATGCAGATTCCGGTCGATACCAAAGAGATCGCCATCAACGCCAGCAACGAGCGCCACTGGGAAGCGCCCGTGCAGCAGTACGTGAAGGACTGCTTCGCCGGCAAGGAAGGCCCGCGCGGCAAGGACTTCAACATGCGCTGGGTGGCCTCGATGGTGGCCGACGTGCACCGCATCGTCACCCGCGGCGGCGTGTTTATGTATCCGCTCGATGCCAAAACGCTGAAGCAGGGCGGCAAGCTGCGCCTGATGTACGAGGCCAACCCCATGAGCTTCATCGTCGAGCAGGCCGGTGGCGCGGCCAGCACGGGCCGCGAGCGCATCATGGAGTTGCAGCCCAACAAGCTGCACCAGCGCGTGCCCGTGATCATGGGCAGCAAGAACGAGGTCGAGAAAGTGGTGAGCTATCACCAGGCCTGATCAGGGTCAGTAACGTAAAAAGGCACCGCAAGGTGCCTTTTTTGTCTGCGCCGCTACACCCGGTCGCGCCGCCAGATGAGAAAGCCCGCCAGCCCCAGAAACAGCAGATGCACCCACCACAGCCCGACGATGGGCGGCACCGTGCCCTTGGCGAGCCAGGTCTGCCCCAGGCTCAGGAGATTGCTGTAGGCGAGATACGCGAGGATGCCCCACACCAATTTGCTGTAGCGCCCCTCGCGCGGTGCCAGGTAGCCCAGCGGCACGGCCAGTAACAGCAATACCAGCGTTGAGATGGGGGCGGCGATGCGCCAGTGCAGCTCGGCGCGGTCCTTGGGATCGCTGGAAGCCGCGAGAACACTGGTGGCGCGAATGGCGCGGCTGCCGCTGCTGAACTCGAAATCCGGCGGCGTGATGCGGGTGGAAAAGAGCTCGAAGTCTGTACGCTCGCTGGCTTCATCGCCCGCCACCGCGCGCAGGCGCTGGCCACCGCGCAGGCTGATCTGCCGCTCGCCGGTTTCAGGGTCGATGCGCTGCTCGCCGGCCTGCGCCGTCACCAGCGTGGTGCCGTCTTTCTCTTCGATGAAGGCCAGCACCTGGCCCAGCGTGGTGCCGTCGCCCGACACCTCGCTGGTGTAGAACACCGCGCGGCCGTCGGCCACCGGCTTGAAGCGGCCCGACTCGAAGGGCGTGTACTGCACCAGACGCTTGGCATCCTTCAGCAGAAAATCTGCCTGCCGCGCCGCCCAGGGGCTGATGTGAAAGGCGAGTGCCGCCGTGAGTGCGGCGAGGGCCACACCAAACACCACATAGGGCTTGTAGAACTGCTTCACGCCCACGCCGCAGCCGGTGAGCGCGGCCACTTCGTTGTCTTTGTAGAGCCGCCCCAGCGACAGCATCACCCCCAACAGCAGCGACACCGGCACCAGCAGCACCATGTAGCGCAGGCTGGAAAGCGCCACCACTGTGAACAGCAGGCTGGGCGGCAAGTCGCCCTTGGCCGAGAGGGCGAGAAAGAACGCAAAGCGCGTCGACAGCATGATGGCGAGCAGCACGATCGCCACCGCAGCCCAAGAGGCAGCGGCATCGCGGATGAGATAGCGGTCGAGGATGTTCATGGTCGATTGGTGCAGCGGGCGCTATTGTGAAGCACAAGATCAACGAGAGGAGTTTCCATGCTGCGCGCGCGCTATCCCTACTACCTCGCCAATGCCGCCACCGAGGGCACCACCACGCTGCCAGTGATGGATAAATACTCGGGTGCCAAGGCCACCGAGGTGGCGCTGGCCACGCCAGCCGTACTCGATGTAGCGATTAGCTGGGCAGTGAAGGCCGCACCGGCGATGGCCGCGCTCGCAGGCTATGAAAAAGCCGAGGTGCTCGAACACTGCGTCAAGCGCTTCACCGAGAGGCAGGAAGAATTGGCAGTCGCGCTCTGCATCGAAGCCGGCAAGCCGATCAAGGACTCGCGCGGCGAAGTCACGCGGCTGATCGACACCTTCAAGATCGCCATGGGCGAGGCCACACGGCAGGGCGGCGAGCTGCTGCCGCTCGACATCAGCGCGCGCGCCAAAAACTATTGGAGCATGGTCAAGCGCGTGCCGGTGGGGCCGGTGGGCTTCATCAGCCCTTTCAACTTTCCGCTCAATCTCGCCGCCCACAAGATCGCCCCCGCCATCGTCGCCGGCTGCCCCTTCGTGCTGAAGCCTGCGAGTGCGACACCCATCGGCGCGCTGGTCATCGGCGAGGTGCTGGCCGAGACCAAGCTGCCCAAGGGCGCCTTCTCGATCTTGCCCATGAACTCCGCCGATGCCGGCGCGCTGGTCGCCGACGAGCGCCTGAAACTCTTGAGCTTCACCGGCTCGCCGCCGGTGGGCTGGGACATGAAGAACCGCGCCGGCAAGAAGGCCGTCATCCTCGAACTCGGTGGCAACGCCGCCTGCGTGGTCGATGAAGGCAGCGACGTGGAAGATGCCGTCGCCCGCATCGTCTTCGGCGCGTTCTATCAGTCCGGCCAGAGCTGCATCAGCGTGCAGCGCATCCTCGTCCACCGCTCGCTCTACACCACCCTGCGCGACCAGCTCGTCGCCGCCACAAAGGCCCTCGTCTGCGGCGACCCGCGCGACGAAAAAACCTTCATCGGCCCGGTGATCTCCGAGAAGGAAGCCGTGCGGCTCGAAGGCTGGATCAAGGCTGCCGTCGAGCGCGGCGGCACGCTGCTCTGCGGCGGCGAGCGCAAGGGCGCAATGCTCACACCGGCCCTGCTGGAGAACGTGCCGAAAGACTGCGACCTCGTCGCCAAGGAAGCCTTCGGCCCGGTGGCGGTGATGGATGCCTTCGATGATTTCGAGGCGGCGCTGGCGCAAGTCAACGACAGCGTCTTCGGCCTGCAAGCCGGCATCTTCACCCGCGACCTGCACAAGGCCAAACGCGCCTGGGATGTGCTGCAAGTTGGCGGCGTGGTGATTGGCGATGTGCCGAGCTTTCGTGTGGACAACATGCCCTATGGCGGCGTGAAGGATTCAGGTGCGGGGCGCGAGGGGGTGCGGTGGGCGATTGAGCATTTGACAGAGCCGCGGGTGATGGTGGTTCGGACGCCACACAGAGCAGATGGGTAAGCACATGGCTCGTGACCCAGCGCGAACGACTCCCCTTGGTCTCGTGCGATACGCGCACGATTTTCTAGAAGCTGCGATTGCTGTTGATGAAGCGATGGGCATGCAGCGTGGCTACGAAATTGTCGCCCCAGTACCCGCGATGTATTTGGTGGGACATTCAATCGAGCTTTCGCTTAAAGCTTTCTTGGCTTCAAGAGATATAAGCTTGGATGAGCTTGCGACAAAAAAGTATGGACATGACCTAAACATATGCTTCGAAAAAGCAAACGAGCATGGTCTAGAGAGGCTCGTCCAATTCGAGTGTGGGGATGTTGAAGGTATGCGTGTTTTGAATGCGCTTTATTCAACAACGCAACTTGGTTATATCGTTACAGGGCTAGAGGAATTCCCGGTTTTCGGCCCTATTCAGGCCTTTGCAGAGCGCCTGCTCTCTGCGATTGCGGTCGATGTTGGTTATCAGGCCGTAGCGAGGTAGGGTGGGCAAACATCTTCTCGTTTGCCCACGCGGTCTGCGCGATACGCCGCGTGGGCACGCTTCGCTTTGCCCACCCTACGATTTAATCAAACAGCACCACCTGCCGCACCGCCTCACCCCGCGCCAGGCGATCAAACCCCGCATTGATCTCTTCGAGCTTGAGCGTGTGCGTCAGCAGTTTTTCCACCGGCAGCCGCCCGGCCCGGTGCAGCCCGCGTAGGTCGGAATAGCGTCAGCGTATTCCGACAGCCGCGTAGGTCGGGTCAATACCCGCCATCTTTGCTGCGTTGATTCCTCGCCTCCACGGCTTTTGCAATGCCGTCATCCATCTCGTTGATTGTCTTGGCGGCAACGTCTGCTCGGTGCAAAAGGCCGAACAAATTGCTGGCGTCTTTGGGGGCCTCAAGCGACATGTGGCGGATGCGAAGCCGACGATCTGTGAGCACGCTGAATGCGCCCGGCAGCCCAGCCCCATGTTGTTGAATGGCGGCCACACAAAGCTGCGTCTTTTGCGATATGGCAAGGCCAGCAAGCCGTAGCAGCAGCACACCTTCTGCGGTAGCAGCCTGCCGAAACACAAGGTCACCAAAATCCTTGTCAGCCGTGATGAGCAGTGCTTTTCGCTCGCGTGCTAGCGCCAGCACTTCTTCATCGCGGATGCCGGCGTGGGTTTCGGCAACGTAGCCCACCGTGTGACCAGCAGCACGCAAGGCCAAAACGATGGGCCGGTCGATGCCCTCGTCCGCGAGGATGTTCACGCGGCGAGCGTGGTGACGGCGTAAGCATCTTCATTGCGTAGCGTCGCTGCCGCGTACTGCAAGCAGGCTCGGATGTGCTCAGGCTTCAGCTGCGGGTGTGCTTCCAGAATATCGGCCTCGTGCTCCCCAGCAGCCAAGCGTTCCAACACCGATTGCACCGTGATGCGCGTGCCAGCCAGCACCGGCTTGCCGAGCATGATGTGCGGGTTGATTTCGATCAGGTTCATGGGGTGACCTCGCAGGGCTGTGAGGCGAGTTTAGCGCCGTCCAGATTCAATCAAACAGCACCACCTGCCGCACCGCCTCGCCCTCGGCGAGGCGATCAAACCCCGCATTG
Source organism: uncultured Sinobacteraceae bacterium (assembly GCA_947085665.1). Taxonomy (GTDB): domain Bacteria; phylum Pseudomonadota; class Gammaproteobacteria; order Nevskiales; family Nevskiaceae; genus Stagnimonas. The sequence goes on from CAMTXV010000239.1 coordinate 19,846, forward strand.
ATCTCTTCGAGCTTGAGCGTGTGCGTCAGCAGCTTTTCCACCGGCAGCCGCCCGGCCCGGTGCAGGGCGATGTAGCGGGGGATGTCGCGCTGGGGCACCGCACTCCCCATGTAGCTGCCTTTCACGGTGCGCTCTTCGGCGACGAGGCTGACGGCGGGGATGGAGAACATCTTGCTCGGATGCGGCAGGCCGGCGGTGACGGTGAGGCCGCCGCGTCTTGTGGCTTGATAGGCCTGCACCAGCACCGCTTCGTGGCCGACGGTTTCCACCGTCACCTGCGCGCCGCCATTGGTGGCAGCGCGGATGGCTTCGACGGTGTGGTCATCGGCGAGCACGGTGTGCGAGGCGCCGAGGGCTTTGGCGAGGGCGAGTTTCTCCGGCACGCGGTCGATGGCGACGATGGGGTAGGCACCTGCCGCCACGGCACCCAGCACGGCCGAGAGGCCGACACCGCCCAGGCCGAACACGGCCACGCTCTGGCCCGGACGCACCGCAGCCGTGTTCACCACTGCGCCCATGCCAGTCATCACCGCGCAGCCGAACAGGGCGGCGATTTCGGGTTTGAGATCACGGTCGATCTTCACTGCCGAGCGCGCCGACACCACGGTGGCTTCGGCAAACCCTGATACGCCGAGGTGGTGATACGGCTGCGTGCCGCTGAGCGACCAGCGCATGCCGCCGCTGAGCAGCGTGCCGGCGCCATTGGCCTTGGCACCCGGCTCGCAGAGCGCGGCGCGGCCTTCCGCACAGGGCGCGCAGTGGCCGCAGCTGGGCACGAAGGAGAACACCACGGCATCGCCCACGGCGAAGTCGTGTGCGTGCTCGCCCAGTGCTTCAACTGTTCCGGTAGCCTCGTGGCCGAGCACCATTGGCATGGGGCGCGGTCGGTTGCCTTCGATTACCGAGAGGTCGCTGTGGCAGAGGCCTGCAGCGGTGATGCGCACCAAGAGTTCACCGGGGCCGGGCGGGGCGAGATCGACGGGTTCAATCTGCAAGGGTTTGCTCTGCGCATAGGGCGCGGGCAGGCCCATTTCTCTCAAGACAGCGGCGCGGACTTTCATGGTTGAACTCTTGGTTCCCCTCCCCCTTGCGGGGTGGGGTTCGGGGTGGGGGTGGTTGGCAGCTAGGAGGGTTCGAACATTCAAGCGAC
>CAMTXV010000240.1:0-6495 GCA_947085665.1 uncultured Sinobacteraceae bacterium
CATCTCCACCAACTACACCTTCGCCGCGCGGGATGTCTTCAACCAAGGCTGCAATGTGGCAGCCCAGCTCATCTGCAAGCGCGGCGCACGAGATGAGACGGATGGCCTGCGCTACTCGCTGTCCTGCAACCCCGACACCGGCCCGGAGCTGATTGATCTCTTGCGCGCCAGCGGCCGGCCGCATGCCGTGGTGGGCCTGGTGAACCAGAACCTGCCGTACATGGCGAACGATGCCGAGGTAGAGCCTGCGCTGTTCGACTTCGTGATCGATGCGCCTGCATACAACACCACTTTGTTCTCCACGCCCAAGCTGGCGGTGACCACGCCGGACCACGCCATTGGCCTCTACGCCAGCGCGCTCATCAAGGACGGCGGCACCCTGCAGGTGGGCATTGGCGGCATGGGCGATGCCATCGTGCATGCGGCGCAAATTCGCCATGCGCAGCCAGCGCAGTACCGCGCTGCACTCACGGCCATTGGCGCGCTGGACCACCACGGCGCGCTCATCGAGTCACAAGGCGGCACCGGGCCTTTTGAGCAGGGGCTGTATGGCGCCACCGAGATGTTCGTGGATGGCTTCATGCACCTGTACCAGAGCGGCATATTGAAACGCGCGGTGTATGACTTCTGGGCGCTGCAGCAGCTCATCAACGACGGCCTTTGCAACCCGGCCGCGCTCGACGCCAGCGTGCTCGATGCGCTGGAAGCGCTCGGCGTGCGGGTGATCCGCACCCAGGACTTCGAGGTGCTGCAGCACCACGGTTTCTTCAGCGAAGCCACGCGTTACGACGCCGGCCATCTCATTGCCCCCGATGGCGAGCGGGTGATTGCCAACGTGGCCAACCCTGACTCGCGCCGGGTCATGGCGCGCTGTCTGGGCCGCGCACTCAAGAACGGCATCGTGCTGCACGGCGGTTTCTTTCTGGGCCCGCGCGCCTTCTACGACGCCCTGCATGCGCTCACAGAGAACGAGCGCGCGAAGATCTGCATGACCGGCGTCTACAAGGTGAACCAGCTCGACCACAACCCGCGGCTCTACAAGGCGCAGCGCCAGCACGCGCGGTTCATCAACACCGGCCTCATGGCCACCCTGAGCGGCGCGGTGGTGAGCGATGGCCTGGAAGACGGCCGCGTGGTGAGCGGCGTGGGCGGGCAGTACAACTTTGTCGCCATGGCGCACCAGCTGCCCACGGGGCGTTCGATCCTGATGATCCGCGCCGTGCGCGACAAGGAAGGCAAAACTGCCGCCCCCAGCAGTAACATCGTTTTCAACTACGGCCACTGCACCATTCCGCGCCACCTGCGCGATCTCGTGATCACCGAGTACGGCATTGCCGATCTGCGCAGCAAGACCGACAGCGAAGTGGCCAAGGCGCTGATCCACATCGCCGATTCACGGTTTCAGCCCGAGCTGCTGGCGGCAGCCAAAAAGAGTGGCAAGGTCGAGCCGAGTTACGAGATTCCTGACAATTTTCGTCACAACACCCCCGAGCGGCTGGAGGCGCAGCTGAAGCCCTTCCGCGCCCAAGGGCTGTTTGGCGCCTTCCCCTTCGGCACTGATCTGACGGCCGAGGAAATCAAGCTCGGCAAGGCGCTGAAGGCCGTGAAATCGAAGGCCGCCAAGGCCAACAAGCTGCTGCTGGCTTTCAAGGCCTGGCGCTTCGATGAGGTGCCCGAAGCCGCACAAGCCGCCATCGAGCGCCTGGGCCTCAGCCAGCCCAAAACGCTGCAAGACCGCGTGGTGCGGATGTTGCTCTCACAGGAATTGTCTGGGGAGAAGTAAAGGGCGTAGCGGCCTGAAACCCGCTGGCTCTCACCGCTTGCAGTCGCCGCGCGCAGCTGCAAGCGGTTTTTTATGGCGACGAACCACCAGACGCCGCCCACGCAGGTCTCCTGCGGACCGCTGTCGGCCACCGCAGCCGCGGCGCACAATGGCGACATTCGGGCCCTGCCGCCCACACCCCTTGTGCCGCAATGAGCAAACTCAGCCAGTACGTCTCACCCCTGCCGGATGCGAGCGGCGTGGTGCGCTACACCGACGACGAAAACGCCATCTGGGCCGAGCTGTACGCACGGCAGGAAAAAGCCGTGCAGGGCAAATGCTGCGACGAGTTTTTGCAGGGGCTCGATCTCATCAACATGCCGAAAGATCGCGTGCCGCAACTGCCGGAGATCAGCCGCGTGCTGAAGCGCGAAACCGGCTGGGAGGTGGCCTATGTGCCGGCGCTCATCCCCTTCAGCGAGTTCTTCAAGCTGTTGGCCAACAAGCAGTTCCCGGCCGCCACTTTTGTGCGCACGCGAGAAGAACTGGACTACCTGCAGGAGCCCGACATCTTCCACGAGTTGTTCGGCCACACGCCGCTGCTCACCAATCCGCACTTCGCCGAGTTCACGCACCTGTACGGCAAGCTGGGCCTGGCCGCGAGCAAGGAAGACCGGGTGTTTCTGGCAAGGCTCTACTGGTTCACGGTGGAGTTTGGACTAGTGCAGAAACCCGGTGAGGCCATGCGCATCTACGGCGGCGGCATTCTGAGCTCGATTGGCGAAACCGACTACGCCTATGCCTCGAACGTGGCGCTCCGCAAGCGCTTCGATCTGATGGATGTGCTGCGCACGCCCTACCGCATCGACATCATGCAGCCGCTGTACTACGTGCTCGAAGACTTCGCCCAGCTCACCGAAATCACCCAGCGGGATTTGATGGCCGATGTCGTCGAAGCGCGGAAGCTGGGCCTGCACGCGGCCTTGTATCCGCCGAAGAATGCCGTGGTGAATGCGGCCAATCGGCTCGTCTAGTGGCGAGAGCGACGCGATTTCTCGCGCCTGCGCATCGGCTGGCCAACGCAAGGCAGTGACTTAGGGTGGGCAAACATCTTCGCGTTTGCCCACGCGCAAATCACGCACCAGCCGCGTGGGCACGCTTCGCTTTGCCCACCCTACTCGATGCGCTGATGGGTCGCTTTGGCTTTGCGACGCCGGGCGACGCCGCTCAGGCAGGCCTGGGGTCGGGGTTTACAATCGGGCCATATCCATTTGAGTGGCTCCCCATGACTAATCACAACCCGCTCGGCACCGACGGCTTCGAGTTTGTCGAGTTCACCGCGCCGAGTGCTGCGGGCATCCAGCAGCTGCACAGCCTGCTTGAAATGATGGGCTTCACGGCCATCGCCAAGCACCGCAGCAAGGACGTCACCCTGTTCCGCCAGGGCGGCATCAACTTTCTGGTCAGCAGCCAGCCGTATACGCACTTCGCACAGTTCGCCACTGCGCATGGCCCTTCGGCCTGCGCCATGGGCTGGCGTGTGAGCAATGCGCCGGCTGCCTACGAGTACGCGATTTCCAAAGGTGCGGTGGCTTTTGATGCCAAGCCCGGCTTCATGGAGCTGCGCCTGCCCAGCGTGTATGGCATCGGCAACTCGGTGCTGTACTTTGCTGACCAGCGCACGGGGCATTCGATCTACGACGTCGATTTCATTCCCCTGCCCGGTGTGGACCAGCATCCCAAGGGCGTGGGTCTGACCGAGATCGATCATCTGACCCACAACGTCGAGCGCGGCAACATGGATGTGTGGTCGGGCTTCTACGAGCGCATCGCCAACTTCAAGCAGATTCGGTATTTCGATATCGAAGGCAAGCAGACCGGCCTCTTCAGCAAGGCCATGACCTCGCCCTGCGGGCGCATCCGCATTCCCATCAACGAGAGTGCCGACGACAAATCGCAGATCGAGGAGTTTCTGCGCCAGTACCGCGGTGAGGGCATCCAGCACATCGCACTCGCCTCGCCCGACATCTACAAGACGGTGGCGGCGCTGAAAGAACGTGGCGTGATCTTCATGGATACGCTCGACACCTACTTCGACGGCATCGACAAGCGCGTGCCGAACCACGGCGAAAATGTGGCGGCACTCCGCGAGCTGAAGATTCTCATCGACGGCGCGCCGGTGGAGGGCATCCTGCTGCAGATCTTTACCAGCACGGTGATCGGGCCGATCTTCTTCGAGATCATCCAGCGCAAGGGTAACGAAGGCTTCGGCGAAGGCAATTTCCGCGCGCTGTTCGAGTCCATCGAAGAAGACCAGATCAAGCGCGGCGTGCTGAAGGCCGAAACAGCCTAAGAGTCAGGCAGGCGGCGGCTACTTCACCAGCCGCTACTTGACGACGCGGAGGTGCCCTCGCCCCTTGGGCTTGGGCGCTTCGCCTTCGCTGCTGCCGGGCGCGGGGGCGGCAGGCGGGCTGGGGGCTTCGCCACCGCCTAGCGGCGGCTCCACCTCGCCAAACACCAGGCCCTCGCCGTTTTCGCGGGCGAAGATGGCCAGCACGGCGCCGGCGGGCACGATCACGTCAAAAGGCCGGCCCGAGAAGCGGGCGGAGAACCAGATGGGATCGTCGTCGATGTTGAAGGACTGCACGGCCATCGGCGAGAGGTTGAGCGTGATGCGCCCTTCCTGCACGAACTGCATCGGCACGGTCACGCCGGGGTAGTCGGCAGCCACCAGCATGTGCGGCGTGTGGCCGTTGTCCACACACCAGTCGTAGATGGCGCGGATGAGATAGGGGCGACGCGAACGATGGGAGCGGACCACTTCAGAGCGCCTTGAAATACTTGGCAATCACCGGGCGGGTGGCCAGCTTGTCGCGGTAGCGCGCGGCATTTTCCGGCAGCTTGTGGCCCAGAGCCACGACCCCTTTCAGCCACACGGCCCAGGCGATATCGGCCTGGGTATATTCCACGCCCAAGAAGTAGCTCTTGCCGCCAAACCAGCGACCACTGTTAGCAACCAGTGCGGTGAGCGGAGACTTGGCCTTGCTCTTGGCAGCGGCAGCCGCTTGTGCAGCTTGCAGCGCGGGGAACAGCTCGGCCGCGAACTGCTCCAGCACCATGCGCACCTTGGCGCGGTTGGCGGGATCTTGCGGCAACAGGCGCGGGTGCGGATAGCGCTCGTCCATGTACTCGACGATCACGCGGGCGCCGGTGAGCAGCAGTTCGCGGTCGGCCAGTGCCGGCAGGCGCAGCTCAGGGTTGATGACCAGCAGGTCTTCATTGGGCCGGCCTGGCAGAACCGGCTCGGTGCGCGAGTCGTCCACATCCTTTTCGGCGAAGGCCAGTGCGGCCCAATCGTTCCAACACTCGCCAGCGGCGACGTACAGCATCAAGCCCGCTTGGGGAGCGGGCTTGGTCGCAGTGGCCAGACGAGAGCGGCGCGTGACCATATCAGTGGCTTGCCACTGAGGAGGCCATGCCCGGAGCCGCTACCGCCTGGCTCCGCAGCAACGCGCCGCGGTTCAAGTGCGCATCCTCAATGGATGTCCTTCCAATATTCTTTCTTCAGCAGGTAGGCAATCACCAGGAAGATGGAGAGGAAGATCATCACATTCCAGCCAGTGGCGATGCGATGGTTACGGCCCGGTTCGGCGGCATACACCATGAAGTTGGTGAGGTCGGCCACGAACTTCTTGTACTCGTCGGGCGACAGCGAACCCTTCTGCACCAGCTCGAACTTCTTTGCGGGGCCGTGGCCGGCGGCTTCACCGTGGGCCTCGCCTTCCTTGTGCTCCACCTTGGCCTGGAGGCCTTGCAGCTCCCAGAGCACATGCGGCATCGAAGCACCCGGCAGCACGGTGTTGTTCACACCCAGCGGACGGGAGGGGTCGATGTAGAAGCTCTGCAGGTAATCAGCCACCCAAGCCGGGCCGCGTGCGCGGGCGGTGAGGCTGAGATCCGGCGGCTGCGCGCCGAACCAGTCTGCAGACTCCTTGGGCATCGCAACCGTGATGACGTCGCCCACTTTCTCGGTGGTGAACATCAGATTGGCCTTCAGCAGTTCCTCGGAAATGCCGAGGTCTTCAGCCATGCGGGTGTAGCGCAGGTATTTCATGCTATGGCAGCCCGCGCAATACGACATGAAGTCGCGGGCGCCGCGCTGAAGGCCTGCGAGGTTGGCGGTGTCCACCCGGAAATAGGGGTGATCACCACCGCCCGCCGCCAGGGCGGCAGGGGCCGTCATAAAGCCCGTGCCCAGACCGAGCACGAGCAGCAGGGCGGTATGGAGGCGCTTAGTGAGCTTCATAGGTCACGCGCTCCGGCACGGTCTTGTAGGAGTCCATCTTGGTGTAGATCGGCATCAGCAGGAAGAACAGGAAGTAAATCACGGTGCCAATACGTGAGATCAGCGTGCCCAACTCGGTGGGAGGCTGCATACCGTAGTAGCTCAGCGCGATGAAGGCGATGGTGAACAGGGTGAGGGCGATCTTGTAATACGGACCCTTGTAGCGCACCGAGCGCACCGGCGAGCGGTCGAGCCAGGGCATGAAGAAGATGATCAGCACGGCGCCGAACATCACGATCACGCCCGGCAGTGCAGAACCAAACAACGGCGGCGTGGCGCGCAACATGGCGTAGAAGCTACCGAAGTACCAGGCGGGCGTGATGTGCTCCGGCGTGGCGAGCGGGTTCGCAGGAATGAAGTTGGGCTTCTCCAGCGCATAGCCGCCACC
>CAMTXV010000241.1:0-10717 GCA_947085665.1 uncultured Sinobacteraceae bacterium
GTCGACGGCGCGCACATCCGCACCCTGCTGCTCACCTTCTTCTATCGCCACATGTTGCCGATTGTCGAAGCCGGCCACATCTACATCGCCCAGCCGCCGCTCTATAAGGTAAAGTCAGGAAAATCAGAGAGTTACGTCAAGGACGACCATGCGCTCAGCCACTGGCTGCTCGGCAACGCCGTGGACGACGCCATCTACACCCCCGCTGCCGGTGCGGTGCAAACGCCCGCCCAGCTCAAGGACTTGATGGAAGAGCACGCCAGCATCAGCGACGCCATGACCCGCCTGGAGCGCCGTTACGACGCCTTCATGCTCTCGCGCCTGCGCGCCCACGCCCCGGTGCCGACCGAAGCCGCTGCCCTCGCCGCCTGGGCCACCGTGTTTGCCGCCGACCTCAACACCCATGGCCTGCTCAATGGCCGCTACAGCGTGCAAGCCCGCTTGGGCGAGGCCGCACCCTTGCTCGCCATCACCCGCCACCAGCACGGCGCCGAGCACACCGTCAATTTCAACGAAGACTTCTTCGCGGGTGGCGACTACCGCCGCCTGGTGGCCTTCAACGCCATCGTGCAGCCCTTGGGCGGCAAGGGTGGCCTGATTCAGCGCGGCAACCGCTCACTGTCGGTGGAATCGTTCACTGAAGCCTACGACTGGCTGATGAAAGAGGCCGCACGCGGCCTGCACATCCAGCGTTACAAGGGCCTGGGCGAGATGAACCCGGAGCAGCTGCACGAAACGACGCTGGACCCGCTCAACCGGCGTTTGGTGAAGGTGGGAATTGAGGATGCGATTGCTGCCGATCTGATCTTCACCACCCTGATGGGCGAAGACGTGGAACCGCGCCGCGAGTTCATCGAGAAGCACGCGCTGCTGGTGGGCAATCTCGACGTGTGAGCCGGCATAATCGGTCGCATCCAATAGGGAGCGGCCGATGAAAACACTCGCGCTGTATCACTTAAAAGGCGGTGTCGGCAAAACCGCCGCCGCGGTCAACATCGCCTGCCTCGCTGCGCGGGCGCGCATCCCTACTGTTCTGTGGGATCTAGACCCCCAGGGTGGAGCCAGCTGGACCCTCTCGGTGCCGGCGCCCGAGGGCGCCAAGCCAAAGTCACTTTGGACGGGCAACGCCCCCATCGGCGACTGGGTGCAGGAGACGGGTCGCAGCAATCTGGCGCTGATCCCGGCTGACCTCACCACGCGCCATCTCGACACCTGGCTGCGCAAGGACGACCCCGACACCCTGCAGCAGCTGCTGAAACCCTTGAGCGAGCACTACGCCCTCTGCGTGCTGGACTGCCCGCCTAGCCTCTCTCACCTGGCCGAGAACATCTTCGCAGCGGCAGATCGCGTGCTGCTGCCCACGGTGCCCACGCATCTCTCGCTGCGGGCGCTCAAGCAGCTGTTGGACTACTTCGGCGAGCACAAGCTGCCGCGTAGCAAGCTGCGTGCGTTCTGGTCGCTGGCGGATCGCCGCCGTGGCCTGCACAAAGCGCTCATCGAAGCGCCGCCGAAGTCCATGCCGACGCTACTGCGCGCGGTGATCCCCTACTCGACGGTGGTCGAGAAAATGGGCGAGCACAAAGCGCCGGTGGAGGACTACGCCTCGGACCACCCTGCCGCCGAGGCCTATCGCTTGTTATGGAAAGACGTGAAGGCGGAGCTGAAGCTTTAGCACGAAGGTGGCGGGAGGGAAGTCCGACTAATCCAACCCCAAAAGCAGGCGGCGCCCGAAAATTGCTGCGCAGCAGGCGAATAACACACAAAAGCCGACACTGACGCAGAACAGCACAGGCTGGTCTGCGATCGAAATTACTGTCGGGTCATGCCATCGAAGTCTGCGGCCAAAGAACACCAATTGGCCCGCAAAGATGCTGCGCACCGCATTCGCTGCGAAAACCAGTGCCAGCAGCAAAAACCCTAAACCGCTGTAGGTGTTGTGCATAGACCGCTTCAGGGATGATCACAGGGAGCTTCAACGCGAACCTTTAGGTCGTGTTGGCAGGAGTCATGAGCGCGTCGCATACCAGACATAGACCGTAACGAACAACACCACAGCAGTTGCGCCTAGGGAAAACACCGCCCGTACCCGGCCGGAGCGATGGAGCCAACAAGCGGCTAACACAATCGCAATTAACCACACTAAAAACAACGGGGCGGCTGGTAGCACGTGGCCTTTCAGTAAATCGAACAGCAGCGCCGCCCCGCCGAACCACGCCACCACCATTGCGAGCGCAAAGACCCTCTCCAGAAGCCAAAACGGTAGTGTTACCTGACGCGCTTCAAACGCCCCGAGCACAAAGAGCTGCCGGAGGTTCACCCGCTCTGACCTTGGCTATTAGCTCTGGCCCGCGGAATAGCGGGTTTTCACGCCAGCGCCGACGCGCTTAAACACCAGCCCCTCGTCTGCAATCGGTGACTCGCGCAGCAGCGCGGTGTCGGTCTTGTAGTTGTGCGCCACCTGCCAGTGGCCGCTCTTGCCCTGACGCGGCAAGAGGTGCGCGGCGCGCTTCACATAGCCGCTGGCGAGGCTGCCCATCATGGTGTGTTCGGTGGCCTCATCGGGGCCTGCAACCGGTGTGGCCTGCTGGTAGCCCTCGGCATCCATGTGGTTCACCAGGCGGCAGACGAACTCGGCTGCAAGATCAGCCTTCAGCGTCCACGACGCGTTGATGTAACCGAACACCATGCCGACGTTCGGCAGGCCTTCGAGCATCACGGCCTTGTACATCAGGCCCTCGCCCGGCTTCACCTGTTTGCCGTCGACGGTGAGCGCCATGCCGCCGAACATCTGGAGGTCCAGACCGGTGGCGGTGATGATGATGTCGGCTTCAATCTCTTCGCCGCTCGCCAGCTTCAAACCCTTGGGCGTGAAGCGCTCGATGTGGTCGGTGGCGATCTTGGCCTTGCCCTCGCGCAGCACGCGGAACAGGTCACCGTCCGGAATCACGCAGAGGCGCTGGTCCCAGGGTTCGTAGCTGGGCGTGAAGTGGCGCATGTCCACCTTGCCTTGCAGCTGCTTTTTGGCGGTGCCGAGCAGAAAGCGCTTGAAGGCCTTGGGGCGGCGGCGCGCCATCTGGTAGACGAACTGCTGGAAGGCGACGTTACGCGCACGGGTAATGCGGTAGACCATCTTGTCCGGCATCACCTTCTGCATCAGCTGGCTGACGCGATCCATCGAGGGGATGGGCAAAAAGTAGCTCGGCGAGCGCTGCACCATCGTCACCTGCTTGGCCTTGCCAGCCATGGCGGGCACCAGCGTCACTGCCGTGGCGCCGCTGCCGATGACGATCACGCGCTTGCCGGTGTAGTCGAGGTCCTTCGGCCACTGCTGCGGATGCACGACCTGGCCCTTGAAGCTCTTCTCGCCCTCGAAGTGCGGCTTGAAGCCTTCGTCGTAGTTGTAATAGCCGGTGCAGCCCAGCAGGAAGCGCGCCTGGTAGGTTTCGGCGACACCAGTAGCTTCAATGAGCACCTGCACCGTCCACAGCGCCGTTTCGGATGACCAGCTGGCCGACACCGCCTTGCGGCCGAAGCGAACCTTCTCGGTGATGCCTTTTTCAGCGGCGGTCGCCGTGACATAACCCTTGATCGAGCCGCCGTCGGCGAGGATCTGCGGCTTGATCCAGGGCGCGAAGCGATAACCGAAGGTCATCATGTCCGAGTCCGAGCGGATGCCGGGGTAGCGGAACAGATCCCAGGTGCCACCCATCTCCTGGCGGCGTTCGATGATCATCAGGCTCTTGCTGGGGCATTGCTGCCGCAGATGGCAGGCCATGCCAATGCCGGAAACGCCGGCACCGATGATGAGAATGTCGAGGGTCTGGGTGACTGCGGGCGAGCTGGCGTCGGCCATGGGGGCATCCTTGCTGAAAAACCGTGCGTAATGCTGCCCGATCTGGCCTGCCTTTGCAGGTGATCTCGATTACTGGGGGACTACTGCGCGTGCCGCTCCACCAGCGCCTGCACGGGGGCGAGGCGTGCGAGCAGCTGCTCGCGCGTGGCGGCAGTGACGGTGACATGGCCGATCTTGCGCTGCGGCTTGGGCGTCTTGCCGTAGCTGTGCACATGCACGCCATCCAGTGCCACCAGCTCGGCCGTGGCCGGCGCGCTGCCAATCAGGTTCACCATGGCACTGGCACCGCGCAGTGCAGTGGAGCCCAGCGGCAGGCCGGCGACGGCGCGCAGATGGTTCTCGAACTGCGAGACTTCCGCCCCTTCGGTGCTCCAGTGCCCGGAGTTGTGCACGCGCGGCGCGATCTCGTTGGCCAGCAGCTTGCCGTCCGCCACGAAGAACTCGAAGGCCATCACGCCCACGTAGTCGAGATGCTCGGCCACACGGCGCGCGTAGTCCTCGCCCTCGCTTTGCAGCGGGTCATTGGTGGTGGGGATGGCAGTGCGCAAAATGCCATCGCGGTGCACGTTCTCCACCAGCGGATAAAAGCGCATCTCGCCGGTCTTGGCGCGAACGGCAAGGCAGTTCACCTCGCGCTCGAAGGGCACAAAGGCTTCCAGAATGAGCGGCTGGCTGCCGAGCTTTTCCCAGGCAGGGACGATGTCATCAGCCGTGCGCAGCACCGCCTGACCCTTGCCGTCGTAGCCCATGCGGCGCGTCTTGAGCACCGCTGGCAGGCCCAGATGGGCTGCGGCCTTCTGCAAGCCTTCGAGCGAACTCACGGCGACATTGCCGGGCACCGGCACGCACAGCTGTGCGAATAGCTGCTTCTCGTGCAGGCGGTCCTGCCCGGCGGTGAGCGCTTTCGGTGCGGGATACAGCGGCACGCGCGTGGCCACAAACTCTGCCGAATGCGCCGAGACGTTCTCGAACTCGAAAGTCGCCACGTCCACGCTCACGCAGAACTCCTGCAGTGCGCGCTCGTCGTCAAAGCCAGCGTGGATGTGCGTGCCCAAGGGGGCGGCGCAGGCTTCGGTCGCCGGGTCGAGAAACACGAAGTCGAAGTCGAGCGGATAACCTGCCAGCGCGAGCATTCGTCCCAGCTGGCCCGCGCCCAAGATGCCGATCTTCATAGCGATGGCAGTTCCAGTGGCGTGTCTTCGAGCACCTTGCGGGTCTGCTCGCTACGAAAGTGATCGAGCCGCTCGGCGAGCGCAGCATCTTCATTGGCGAGGATGGCCGCTGCGAACAGCGCCGCATTGATCGCACCCGCACGGCCAATGGCGACCGTGCCCACGGGAATGCCTGCTGGCATCTGCACAATGGAGAGCAGCGAGTCGAGACCATTCAGCGCCTTGCTCTGCACCGGCACGCCCAGCACGGGCAGGCGGGTTTTGGCCGCGCACATGCCGGGCAAGTGCGCGGCGCCGCCAGCCCCGGCGATGATGATCTTCAAGCCCCGCCCAGCCGCGGCCTCGGCATAGTCGAACAAAAGATCGGGCGTGCGGTGCGCCGACACCACGCGCGCCTCGTGCGGCACGCCGAGATCAACCAGCGTTTGCACGGCGTGCTGCATCGTCTCCCAGTCGGAGCGGGAGCCCATGATGATGCCGACGAGGGGTTTGGGGGTGAGACTTTCCGGCACGGGAGGCCTTCTGTGGTGCCATGGCTGGCGGGAAAGTGCGCAATTCTGCCACCGAGAGGCAGCGCCTGCATGACGGCGCGGGCCGCCGGTGCGACCATGCGCACCACAAGAACGAAAACCGGATCAAGCCCATGATCGACAACCGCCCCTCGACCCGCTCGCTGCGCGACGCGCTGTGGTTCCATCTCGCCTTCTTCGCCGTCGCGGTGCCCGTCGCCATCGGCGTGCCGGACAAATCGCTCGGCCGCGCCATTCTCATTCTCGCGGCGCTCTACAACATCCTCTTGCCGGCCATCGCCAACTGGCGCGGGCACCGGCAGTGGTATCTGCTCTGGGTGTTTCTGCTGCCGCTCAGCTTCACGCTACCCATGGCGGACTGGATGCTGGTGAAGCGCATGGGCACCCTGGTATTCCCCGACCACGGCGTGCCGAAGTTCGCCAACGTGGTGCCGGTCTATTTCGCGGGACTGTGGATCATGCTGCTCTGGCCGGTGTGCCTGTTCGCTTCGGCCGTACGGCGGCAGTGGTCTTACCTCGCCGCCGGCTCGCTGGGCCTGACCCTGTTTGTGATCTGGGAATGGGCAGCGCGGCCGCTGGAACTGTGGCACGCGCAGAACGTCACCACCTTCCAGGGCTTCGCGCTGTATCCACTCATCCCCGAAGCGCTGCTCTGTGTGGCCGCGCTCTGGATGTGGCGGGCCACCACCATGTCGCCGCGCTGGCAGAAGTTTCTGGGCGCGCTGGGAGTGACCTTCTTCTACGCCGGCGCCTTGAGCCTGTTCCTGCTCTGGGTCGAGTACTGAGGGTTCAAGGCGCCGGTGCCGGCAGCAGCTCGAACTCCGCCGCCACGCTCGACTCCACGCGAATCACGCCGGCCGAAAAGCCCGTCTGCTCGTTGCCACCCGTCTCGGGGGCATCGGCACTGGCTTTCATCATCATCACCCGCGGGCTGGGCAGGGGCGGCGGCACGGCGCTGCCCCCCACATTCACGCTCCGCACGGCGCCCAGCTTCATGGTCAGGCTCTCGGCCACCACGCGGGCCTGGCCTACGGCGTCATCCATGGCGGCCGCCAGTGCGCCGCGCTCGATCTGCTTCAACTTGCTGGATTGCAGCACCGGCGGGTTGATCTGATTCACGCCGGCTTTGGTGAGCTTCTGCATTACATCGCCCATCTTGGCGAGGTCGCGCAAGGTGAGATTGATCTCGCGCCGTGCGAAGTAGCCGCGGAACACCTGGCGGTTGTCGACCCAGTCGTATTCAGGGTTCACCGCATAGCTGGCGGTGGAAATATCTTCGTCTTTCAGGCCCAGGCCCTTGAGCGCAGCCAGCGCAGCGCGGGTGCTGTCGTTGATGCTGCGCTCGGCGATGGCGAGGTCCGCATTGCGGGCCTCGATGGCCATCGACAACTGGGCGCGGTCGGGGGCGACGGTCGCTTCGCCCTGACCCGTGACCTGCACCACGCGGGGGGCGGGGGATGGCTGGGCCTGAGCCGCAGCAGCAAAACCAAGAGCCAGCAGGGGCAAGAGACGACGCATGGGGAGAGTCCAGGGTGAAGGAGGGCTATTGGGCCTTGAGACTGCGTAAAAGTTCGCTGATACGGGCGAGAAACAGCTCGCCCTCGCGCGGCATCAGCTGTTCAGCCAGCTGTTCGCAAAGGTGCTGGGCGTTGCGGGCCTTGGGGCGGCACTCTTTCACCAGCGAGGCGGCCATGGGCCCCAGCTCGCGGGAGAGTTCCATTTCGATGAGCGCGGCGGCGGCATCTGACACCGCAGACACCGGCGCTGCCGGCCGCTCGGGTGCAGCGTCCGCCAAGGGCGTGGCGCCGGGTGCTGCGGCCAGCGGCGGCAGCGCATCGGCTCCGAGTGTCGAGAGCAAAGCAGGCGCGGACGGCAGGCCCTCGGTGAGCGGCAGCTGGGCTTGTGGCTCGAAGCGGTGCGAGCGGATGTTGGCGATGGCCAGCAGGGCCAGTGCAGCAGGGCCGCGCTGCGTGTGCAGCGAGACATGCAGAAACTCGCCCGCCAGCAGGCCCAGGCGACCGTATTCGTTTCTTTCGGTGTAGAGGTGCACCACACCAGTGGCGGTGCGCTGGTGCAGGCTGCGTAATTCCATCAACAGGGATCGGGTGCCGGGGGTCACGGGTGTTGCTTAGGGCCGCGGTCAACGAGGGGCGAGGCTAACCCATCAAGACCCATTGAGAAACCACAGATCGGCCCTCACCTCCAGACCATCGCGTTACCATGCGCGCCCTTTGCAGCGCCTGTCCAAAGTCCAATGAGTGCTCATACCGATCAGGAAACCGTCACCCTCACCCGGGACGTGATTGGCGTGCTCATCCCCCAGGGCACCAAGGTGGAGCTGCCGGAGGCCGCTGTGGCGCACATCACCCAGTCGCTGGGTGGCAGCTACACCGTGCAGGTGCAGGGCCATCTCTTCCGCATTGACGGGGTCGATGCCGACGCCCTGGGCAAGGCCAAGCCCAAGGGCATCGAAATGCCCGAGAACGCGACGGACAAGGAGATTGAGCAGGCGGTGTGGAGCCAGCTCAAGACGGTGTTCGACCCCGAAATCCCCATTGATATCGTCAACCTCGGCCTCGTCTACGACTGCCATGTGCTCGAAGGCGAAAGTGCCGCCACGCGCAAGGCCAGCATCCGCATGACCCTCACCGCCCCCGGTTGCGGCATGGGCGATGTGCTGGTGGAAGACGTGAAAACCAAGGTGCGGCAGATTCCCAAGATCGTCGCCGTGGATGTAGAGCTCACCTTCGACCCGCCGTGGACGCGCGAGATGATGAGCGAGGAAGCCCAGCTCACCGCGGGCTTCATGTAATGAGCAACACGCTCACCCGCGGCGTGCGCGTGATCGTCACGCCGGAATACCTGCCCGAGCAGTCGGCGCCCGAGGCGGGCCGCTGGCTGTTTGGCTACCACGTGGTATTGCGCAACGAGGGGCCCGACACCGTGCAGCTCGTCAGCCGCCACTGGGTCATCACCAACGGCGAGGGGCAGACTGACGAGGTGCGGGGCGAGGGCGTGATCGGCCAGCAGCCGGATTTGGAAGCCGGTGCCGAGTTTCACTACAGCAGCGGCTGCCCGCTCGACACCCCCGTGGGCACCATGCACGGCAGTTACCAGATGCGCATCACCGCAACCGACGAACTCTTCGATGCGCAGATCGCGCCGTTTCTGCTTGCGGTGCCCTCGGCGCTGAACTGAGCGCCGCTTTTAGCGGCCGAGAAACTGCGGGTCGAGCTGGCGCAGCGCATCGCCCACGTGCAGGGCACCAGTGCCTTCGAGGTCTTCCCGGTCATAGCTGCGCACCGCCTGTGAGGACTGGTCGCAGCGGCCATCCGCACCGGCCTTGCGGCTGATGCGGCTGCCGGTTTCCGGCGCACAGCGCTCGGCGGCCCGCTGGGCGGCAGGGGCATCATCGGGCCGTTGTGGCTCGGTCGCCTGCACGCCTCCGGCACCCAGGCAGAGGGCCACCAGCATCATCAGGGCAACTTTCTTCATGGCGGGGCTCCGCGGGTTTCAGTGGTTCTGCGACCGCTGCAGCCGCCACGCGGTTCCGTATTCGTTCTTCAGGTAGCGCACGAAGGCGGCAAACACACCGCGGTCCATCTTCAGCGGCTTGCCGTCGGCGAGGTCTTCAATGTGCGCGTAGTACCAGCCCATCTGCCCGAGCAGATTCACCAGCTTGGTCACGAACGTCTTGCTGCTCGTCGTCATGGTGCGCTCGTGTGCGGGTGCTTCATCAATGCTGCCGGCGATGAGCTTCTTCGGAAGGTCGGGCATGGTGCACAGGGGGCGAGCCAGACCAATCACGTCGATGTCGCCACTGGCGAGCGCGGCCTCCATGCCGGCGCGGTTGCGAAAGCCGCCGGGCATGAGGATGGGCATGGTGGCCACGGCGCGAATCGCCTTGGCGTACTCCAGGAAGTACGCCTCCCGCTTGGCCGTGCTGGCCTTAAGGGGCACTGCATCCTCGGCGCGGCCATCGGCCCCCAGCAGCTTCGGTTGCTCATAGGTGCCGCCGGAGATCTCGATGAGGTCCAGCGTTTCGGCATTGAGCAGCTGCACCAGCTCCAGGCATTCCTCGAAGGTAAAGCCGCCGCGGCGGAAGTCATCGGAGTTGAGCTTGATGGAGAGCGGAAAATCAGGCCCCACCAGCCGCCGCGTGGCGCGGATGGACTCGATGAGAAAACGCGCACGATTGGCCAGCGAGCCGCCCCAGGCATCGGTGCGCGTGTTGGTGACCGGCGAGAGAAAACTCGACAGCAGATAACCATGTGCGGAGTGAATCTGCGCGCCGGTAAAGCCCGTCTCGCGCGCCACGAGTGCCACCTTGGCGATGCGCTGGATGAAATCGAGAATTTCCTCTTCGCGCAGCGCGCGCGGCCGCTTGTAGTTGCCGAGCATTTCGAGCTGCACGGCGCTGGGGGCCAGCGGCTCCTTCGCCACATACCAGGGCGATTGCCGACCCGCGTGGTTGATCTGCATCCACAAGTGATTGCCCGCCACCGTGCCCGCCGCCGCATAGGCCTTGAGCCGCTCATAGCCCTCATAGCCGGGGCGAAACTTCGCCACCGGGTCGATCGCGACATTGCCGGGGCGCTCCAGCACGCGGCTGTCGATCATCACGTTGCCGGTGATCAACAGGCCCGCGCCGCCCTCGCTCCACTGCCGGTAGAGGTGGTTGTGGCGCTCGGTGGCAAACAGCCGCGGGTTCGAAAGGCCTTCGGTCATGGCCGTTTTGGCAATGCGATTGGGCAGCACCGCGCCGCAGGCGAGTTTCAGAGGTTGGGCGAGCAGGCTCATGGGTGAGGGTTCCTTGGGAAGTGCCGCACCCTAGCGCGAGCCGGTGTGACGAAAAAGGCCGGGCGCTTCAGCGCTGGCAGGTGGGGCAATAGCAGCTCTGGCGATTGCCCAGCCGCAGCAGCTTGATGGGTGTGGAACACAGCCGGCAGGGCAGGCCCTCGCGGCCATACACATAGAGGTCCTGCTGGAAATAGCCGGCGGCGCCATCGGCCCCGGCGAAATCGCGCAGCGTGGTGCCGCCCTGCACGATGGCCTCGGCGAGTACCGTGCGCACATTGGCGGCGAGCGTTTCGTACTCCGCACGACTCACCTTGCCAGCCCGACGCGTGGGGCGAATAGATCGGAAGAGCACACGTCTGAAC
>CAMTXV010000242.1:0-3052 GCA_947085665.1 uncultured Sinobacteraceae bacterium
GAGCGAGCTGGGTTTGCAGAGCACCGCCAAGCACAAGAAGAGCGCGCGCACCGTGGGTGACGTGCTCGGCAAGTACCATCCGCACGGTGACTCCGCCTGCTACGAGGCGATGGTGACGATGGCCCAGCCCTTCAACTACCGCACGCCGCTGGTGGACGGGCAGGGTAACTGGGGTTCGGCGGACGACCCGAAATCCTTCGCCGCCATGCGCTACACCGAGTCACGCCTCACGCCCTACGCGCAGGCACTGCTGGCAGAACTGGAACAGGGCACGGTGGAGTGGGCACCGAACTTTGACGGCACGATGGAAGAGCCCAAGCTCTTGCCGGCGCGCCTGCCCAACATCCTCGTCAATGGCACCACCGGCATTGCGGTGGGCATGGCCACCGATATTCCACCGCACAACATCGGCGAGCTGGTGCGGGCCTGCATCCATCTGCTCAAGCACCCGAACGCGCAGATCGAAACGCTGATGGATCACGTGCCGGGGCCGGATTTCCCGACCGGCTGCGAGATCATCAGCGAAAGTGCGGAGCTGTTGAAGCTCTACCAGACCGGCAACGGCGTGGTGCGCACGCGGGCGCGCTGGGAGCGCGAGGATGACGGCAACATTGTCATCACCCATCTGCCGCACCAGGTCAGCGGCAACAAGATTCAGGAGCAGATCGCCGAGCAAATGCGGGCGAAGAAGCTGCCGCTGGTCGAAGACCTGCGCGATGAATCTGACCACGAAAACCCCTGCCGTCTGGTCATCATCCCGCGCAGCAACCGGGTGGATGCCGAGCAGCTGATGGCGCATCTCTTCGCCACCACCGATCTCGAAAAATCGGTGCGCGTGAACTTGAACATGATCGGTCTCGATGGCCGTCCGCGCGTGAAGAACCTGCGCGAGATCCTCACCGAGTGGCTGGACTTCCGCTTTGCCACCGTCACCCGCCGGCTGAATCACCGCCTTCAGAAAGTAAACGATCGACTGCACCTCTTGGAGGGCTTGCTGATCGCCTTCCTCAATCTCGACGAAGTCATCCGCATCATCCGTTTCGAGGACGAGCCGCGTGCGAAGCTGATGAGCACGTTTGCACTCAGCGAAGTGCAGACCGACTACATCCTCGACACTCGTCTGCGCCAGTTGCAGCGGCTGGAGGAGATGAAGATTCGCGGCGAGCAGGAGGAGTTGGCCATCGAGAAGGCCAAGCTCGAAGAACTGCTGGGCTCCGACGAGGCGCTGCGCAAGCTCATCATTGAAGAGCTGCGCGAAGACGGCAAGAAGTATGGCGATGCGCGCCGCAGCCCCATCGTGGCGCGCGCGCCTGCAGTGGCCATGAGCGCAGAGGAAATCCTGCCGGCGGAGGCCATCACCGTGGTGCTGAGCAAGGCAGGCTGGATCCGCGCCGGCAAGGGTCACGAGCTGGACCCGGCCTCCCTCAACTACAAGGCGGGTGACGAATACTTTGCCCATGTGCTGGGCAAGACCAACCAGCTGTTGATCCTGCTGGACCACAAGGGCCGCGCCTACACGCTCAACCCGCGCGAGCTACCCAGTGCCCGCTCGCAGGGCGAGCCGGTGACCACGAAGATCGACATCCAGGACGGCGGCAAGATCGTCGCGATGCTGATGGGCAGCGCCGATGAGAAGCTGCTGCTCGCCGGCAGTGACGGCTATGGGTTCATCACCAAGCTGGGGGATCTCGAAGGCCGCAACAAGGCCGGCAAGGCGGTGCTCAACCTCGAAGGCACGCCGCTGGCACCGCTGCGCGTGCTGGATGCGGTGAGCGAGCGCATCGCCATCGCCACCGCCGAAGGCCGTCTGCTGGTGTTCCCGGCCGCCGAGCTGCCCGAGCTGGTGAAAGGCAAGGGCAACAAGCTGGTCACGCTCAAGGGCGAGGACAAGATTCTCTGCCTCACCGTATTGCCAGCCGGGCGTCCGCTGGAGCTCTTGTGCGGCAAGCGCAGCCTGACCCTCAAGGCGGCCGATCTCGCTGGCTTTATCGGCAGCAGGGCCAGCCGCGGCGCGCCGCTGCCCAGAGGCTTCCAGCGTGTCGACAGCATGGCGCCGGAGCCCTCCAAGGTCTGAACTTGAGGCCTGCCGGCCGGTCTTGAGACTCGTCCGGCATGCCTCATATTCTTCAAGCCGCCCGTCATCCCCGCCATCTACCGATCGCCAACACATGAAACGCATTGCCCTCTTCCTGCTCACCAATATCGCCGTCATGCTCGTGCTGGGCGTCGTCGCCTCGGTGCTGGGCGTGGATCGTTTTCTCACCGCCAACGGCCTCAATCTGACCAGCCTGCTGGCCTTCTCCGCCATCATGGGGTTCGGCGGCAGCTTCATTTCACTGCTCATGAGCAAGTGGATGGCCAAGCGCAGCACGGGTGCGGTGGTCATCACCCAGCCGAAGAACTCGGCCGAAATGTGGCTCCTGCAAACGGTGGAGCGTCAGGCCCGCGCCGCCGGCATCAAGACGCCGGAAGTCGCCATCTACGACGCCGCCGAGCCCAATGCCTTCGCCACGGGTGCCAACAAGAACGCCGCCCTCGTCGCGGTGTCCACCGGCTTGATGAAGGCCATGACGCAGGACGAAGTGGAAGCCGTGCTGGCGCATGAAGTGGGCCACGTTGCCAATGGGGACATGGTGACGCTCACCTTGATCCAGGGCGTGGTCAACACCTTCGTCATCTTCCTCTCGCGTGTGATCGCCTACGCGGTGGACAGCTTCCTCAAGCGCGGCAGCGACAGCAATTCAGGCCCCGGCTTCGCCTACTACGGCATCTCGATGGTGATGCAGATCGTGCTCGGCATTGGCGCTTCGATGATCGTCGCCGCCTTCTCGCGCTGGCGCGAGTTCCGTGCCGACCAGGCCGGCG
This sequence comes from uncultured Sinobacteraceae bacterium, assembly GCA_947085665.1. GTDB lineage: Bacteria > Pseudomonadota > Gammaproteobacteria > Nevskiales > Nevskiaceae > Stagnimonas. The sequence goes on from CAMTXV010000242.1 coordinate 2,866, forward strand.
CGCAGTTTGCTGGCAAGCGCAAGATGATCTCTGCACTGCAGCGCCTGCAGAGCATGCAGGGCGCGCCCTCGCAGCTGCCCAAGGAAATGACGGCGTTCGGCATTCGCGAAGGCATCAGCGGACTGTTCTCATCGCACCCGCCGCTCGAAAAGCGCATTGCCGCCTTGCAGGCGCAGACCGGGCAGTA
>CAMTXV010000243.1:0-1902 GCA_947085665.1 uncultured Sinobacteraceae bacterium
CTCGCAACCTCGGCTGAACAAGCCCGCGCGATGGCGAAAGAACTCGGCGGCGACAAGTTCGTCGTCAAGGCGCAGGTGCATGCTGGCGGCCGCGGCAAGGCTGGCGGCGTCAAATTGGTGGAGGGCTTCGATGCGGTGGAAGACGCCGCCCGCAAGATGATCGGCACCAAGCTGGTCACCAAGCAGACCGACGCCAAGGGCCTGCCCGTCAACAGCGTCTGGGTCGAAAAGCCCAGCGCCATCGCTCGCGAGCTGTATGTGTCGGCCCTCGTCGACCGTTCGCTCGAACGCATCATTTTCATGGCCTCGCCGGAAGGCGGCATGGACATTGAAGAAGTGGCCGAGCACAGCCCTGAGAAGATCAAGTCGATCACCGTGCATCCCGCCGCTGGCCTGCAACCCTTCCAGTGCCGCGAACTCGCCTTCTTCATGGACCTCACGAAGGAACAGGCCGAGCAGTTCACCAAGACGCTGATGGGCATCTACAAGATCATCATCGAGTGCGATGCCTCGATGGTCGAGATCAACCCGATGATCGTCACCAAGGAAGGCAACATCTTCACGCTCGACGCGAAGCTGAACTTCGACGAGAACGCGCTCTACCGCCAGAAGGCGATTGCCGAGCAGCGTGACTTAGCCCAAGAAGACGAGCGCGAGCGCACCGCGCAGCAGTTCGACCTCAACTACGTGTCGCTCGACGGCAACATCGGCTGCATGGTGAATGGCGCAGGCCTCGCCATGGCGACCATGGATATCGTCAAGCTGCATGGCGGCGCGCCCGCGAACTTCCTCGACGTGGGCGGCGGTGCCACCACCGAGCGCGTCACCAATGCCTTCAAGCTCATCACTTCGGCACCAGACGTGAAGGCGATCTTCGTCAACATCTTCGGCGGCATCGTGCGTTGCGACCTGATTGCCGAGGGCATCATCGAGGCCACCAAGCAGGTGGGCCTGAAGATCCCCGTCGTCGCGCGCCTGCAGGGCACCAACATGGAAAAGGGTCGTGAGCTGCTCGAAAAGAGCGGGCTGAAAATCACCCCGGTTTCAGATTTGACCGAGGCCGCAAAAACGGTCGTCGCACTCGCGCGCGGGTGAGGGCGGCACATGCGTGCCTGTGAGGTCGCTTGCCGCTTCGCGGCGCGCTGTGAGGACGAGTGCTCCGCACTCTGTGAGGAAAAGCAGTTGCGGTTGATTTTCCTCACAGCCCGCGTAGCGGGTGTCCTCACAGCGAGCCTGCGCAGCAGGCAAGCGCCCTCACAGTGAGCGCAGCAAACGACCTCACAAACCGCAACCAACAACGAACACTACAAGAGGACTCACCATGAGCATTCTCGTCAACAAAAACACCAAGCTCATCTGCCAGGGCTTCACCGGCAAGCAGGGCACTTTCCACTCCGAACAGTGCATCGCCTACGGCACCCAGATGGTCGGCGGCGTCTCGCCCGGCAAGGGCGGCGGCAAGCATCTGAACCTGCCGGTGTTCAACACTGCGCACGACGCCGTGAAGGCGACTGGCGCGGACGCTTCGATGATCTACGTGCCCGCGCCGGGTGCTGCCGAGGCCATCCTCGAAGCGGCCGACGCCGGCATCAAGATCATCGTCTGCATCACCGAGGGCATCCCGGTCAACGACATGGTGAAGGTGAAGCGCGCAATGGAAGACAAGAAGACGCGGCTCATCGGCCCGAACTGTCCCGGCATCGTCACGCCCGGCGAGGGCAAGGATTCAAACGGTGGCTGCCGCATCGGCATTTCGCCCGGTTACATTCACAAGAAAGGCAACATCGGCGTCGTCTCGCGCAGCGGCACCTTGACTTACGAAGCGGTTTGGCAATTGACGTGTCGAGGTGTCGGACAGAGCACTTGCGTCGGCATCGGCGGCGACCCGGTCAACGGCACGTC
>CAMTXV010000244.1:0-3917 GCA_947085665.1 uncultured Sinobacteraceae bacterium
CATTGGCCGAAACATGGTGGGGCGGGTGCAGGTGGCAACGCCGGGTGCTGCGCTCGATGAGCCGGCGAAGCCAATCGAAATTGCGCAGCTGCTGCAAGGCGACAACTCCGAAGAAGCCTTTGCCGCATTGGTGCGCGAACACGCCACCAGTGGCGTCTCCGGCGTGCTGCCGAAGTTTCTCGATGTCGGCAGCGATCCCGCGCTGGGACTGCATCAAAAAGCCACCCTGCAAACGCGCAAGCACATCATCAAGGGCTCATCGGGGCGATTGCCCTATGCGGCACTCAACGAGCATTTGTGCATGCAGGTGATGGCGAAGGTGATGCTAACGGCCAAGACGGAAGTTTCCAGTGATGGCAAGGCGCTCGTCGTCCATCGTTTTGACGTCGATGCACAGGGGCAGCCGCACTACGGCATGGAAGACTTCTGCGCCCTGTTGGGACTCAGGCCCGCCAACAAATACGAAACCACTTGGGAGCGCATTGCCAAGGCAGTGCGAGACCACGTGCCCGGCGAGCGTCGCATGGAGACCTTTCAAGCCCTCGCGACGGTGCTGATCGCGACCTATGCCCTGCGCAACGCTGATTGCCATGCCAAGAACCTGGCGCTGCTCTACACCTCGCGGACGGATGTCCACTGTTCACCGGTCTACGACATGCTGACCACGACCGTATACGCGGGCTACCAGCACAACCCGCCCGGTATCGCATTCATGGGCAAGAAGACCTGGGCCCCCGGCAAAACGTTGAGGACATTCATCACCGGCACCTTTGGTATTTCGCTCAAGCAGCAACTGCTGATTCTCGAAAAAATCAGTGATGCCGTTTCAGACGTCGCACCTGCCGTACGCCTGGCCATGGATCAGCACCCGGAGTTTTCAGACATCGGCAAACGGATGCTGCTGTCGTGGCAGGAGGGCATCAGCGGACTGCAGGAGTCTCGTGTCTACGCCGCGGGTGCATGGCTGCCGACGCCTCCATTTGAAGGTTTCTCCGATCCCCCAAAGCTGGGCAACGCAAAAGCCGTTATCGGACGCTCTGAGTTACTCGGGAGTCGGAATGACAAGTGATATCGCCTCCGAGCGCGGTAGCACGACCGCCTAGATCGCCAGATAGATCGCGAATAAATAGACGGCTCAAAGGTCGCTGATGCAAAAGCGCGCGATGACCACGGCGTGCTGGAAGTTACCCCACCGTAGCTCCGACCTGAAAACGAAAAAGGCCTGCATCGCTGCAGGCCTTTTAGTTGTTGGCTCCGTGACCAGGACTCGAACCTGGGACCCAGTGATTAACAGTCACTTGCTCTACCGACTGAGCTATCACGGAAAAATCGGCAGTGTTGTGGCTGGCACAACACGAGGGCGCGGATTGTAGAGAGCGGGCCCGCCCCTCGCAAGCCACCCCCCGGACTTGCCCTACGAAACCAGCGCCTTGATGCGCGCCACGCTGCCTTCCAGCACCTTCTCGCTGGTGGCAAACGAGAGCCGCACATGGCCGGGTGCGCCAAATGCGCTGCCCGGCACCAGGGCCACCAGGGCCTCGTTGAGCAGCTTGTCGCTCAGCTCCAGGTCGGTCTTGCAGCCCAGCTTGGCCATCAGCCCCTCGACGTTGGGAAACACATAGAAGGTGCCATCGCCGGCTAGGCAGCTCACGCCGGGGATGGTGTTGAGGTCGGCCACCAGTTTGTCGTGGCGGCGCTTGAAGACGACGCGCATGTCTTCCACGCACTGCTGGTCGCCGTTCAGGGCAGCTTCTGCTGCCACCTGCGCGATGGAGTTGGGGTTGCTGGTGCTCTGGCTCTGGATGTCGGCCATGGCGGTGATGAGCTTGGCTGGACCGCAGGCCCAGCCAATGCGCCAGCCGGTCATCGAGTAGGTCTTGCTCACCGCGTGGATCACGATGGTGCGGTCGTACAGATCAGGGCAGGCATTGATGATGTTGCTGTAGGGCTCGGCCGCCCACAGGATCTTCTCGTACATGTCATCGGTGGCGATGAGAATGCCCGGGTGCCGGCGCAGCACGGCGCCGAGTGCCACCAGCTCGGCCTTGGTGTAGGCCATGCCGCTGGGGTTCGAGGGGCTGTTCAAGAAGATCATCCGCGTGCGCGGGGTGATGGCGGCTTCCAGCTGCGCGGGGGTGATCTTGAAGCGGGTAGCAGCGGTGGTGGCGAGAATCACCGGGGTGGCGTCGGCCAGCAGCACCATGTCGGGGTAGCTCACCCAGTACGGGGCGGGGATGATCACCTCATCCGTGGCGTTCAAATACGCCATGCACAGGTTGTAGCAACTCTGCTTGCCGCCGCAGCTCACCAGCACCTGGTTGGGTTTGTAGTCCAGCGCGTTGTCGCGCTTCATCTTGTCGACGATGGCCTTCTTGAGGCTCGCCGTGCCGCCCACCGGGGTGTACTTGGTGAAGCCTGAGTCCATCGCCTTCTGGGCGGCGTCCTTGATGTGTTGCGGGGTGTCGAAATCCGGCTCGCCGGCGCCGAGGCTGAGCACATCCTTGCCTTGGGCTTTCAGCTCCGCGGCCTTGGCGGTGACGGCGAGCGTCGGGCTGGGCTTGATGCGGGTGGTGCGTTGGGCGAGGGTGAGTTCCAAGGGTGACTCCGGTGCGGGCGGGCGAAAAAGCGCGCAATTTTAATGCACGACACAACCTTTTTCGGCGGCCGTGCATCAGAGGCGCAACGGGGGTTTTTCCGGAGCTTTTGCCGGCCTCATTCACGCGACAATGCCGCATTCAAATAACAAGGGATTTTTCATGCCGATGGCCGCCATCACTCGCTGCTGTGCCGCGTTCTTGCTGATTTCCCTCGCTGCCTGTGGCGGCGACAAGCCCCCAGAGAGCGAGGCGGCCAAGCCCGCCGCACCGCCCACCGAGCTGGTAGCCGCCGATGTGGCTACCGTCACGCTGGCGCCGTTGGCGCGCACCGTACCGCTGGCCGGCAGCCTCATGCCGGTGGTGCAGGCGGTGGTGAAGGCCAAGGTTTCAGGCGAGGTGCTCACGCTCACCGTGCGCGAGGGCGAGGCGGTGACCAAGGGCACGGCGCTGGCGCGCATCGACACCCGCATGCAGCAGGCGCAGGCCGATGCCCAGCGCGCCCAGGTGGAAAAAGCCCGTGCCGATCTCGCCGTGGCCGAGCTGGAGCTCGCCAACAACCGCCGCTTGCTGGAGAAAAAGTTCATCGCCCAGGCCGTGCTCGACACCAGCGTGAGCAACACCGCCGCCGTCGCCGCCGCACTGCGCGCTGCCCAGGCTCAGGCGCGGCTCGCTGCGGTGGGACTGGAAGACGCCACCGTACGCGCCCCGCTCACGGGCCTGGTGGCCGCACGCCACGTACAGCCGGGCGAAAAGGTTTCGCCAGATACCCCGCTGCTGACGCTGGTGGATCTCTCACTCATGGAACTGGAAGCCGCCGTGCCGGCGAGCGAAGTGCCCGCCATCCGCATTGGCCAGCCGGTGCGTTTTACGGTGGATGGCTTCGGTGAGCGCGCCTTCGAGGGCCTGGTGGAGCGCATCAATCCCGTGGCCGAGGCTGGCACCCGTGCGGTGAAGGTGTATCTCGCCGTGCCCAATGCCGATGGCGCGCTCAAGGGCGGCATGTTTGCCAAGGGCCGCCTGCAGTTGGATGCGCAAAGCGCCACGCCGGTAGTGCCGCTCGCGGCGCTGCGCGACGACGCCGGGCTGCCCTATGTGCTGGTGGTGAAGGACGGCACGCTGCTGCAGCGCGCGGTGACACTGGGCCTGAAGAGCGAGGAGGTGGGTCTGGTGCAGGTGACGCAGGGCTTGAGCGAGGGCGAGCAGGTGCTTACGGCGAGCAGCAGTCTGCTGAAGGCGGGCTTGAAGGTGGCGCTCAAGCCGGCTGCACCCGCGGTCCAGAAGTAGTCCAACCCACCCCTGTCATTCTGAGCGCAGCGAAGA
>CAMTXV010000245.1:0-9177 GCA_947085665.1 uncultured Sinobacteraceae bacterium
ACACCAGCAAGGCCGAGCAGGTCTGCGTCCTTGAGGATGGGAACCACCAGGCCGCGCGGGCTGGAAACGGCAATGCCGATGTCGTAATAGTTGTGATAGACGATGTCGCCGCCGTCGATGCTCGCATTCACCAGCGGGAATTTCTTCAGCGCTTCCACCGAGGCACGCACGAAGAAGCTCATGTAGCCCAGCTTCACGCCGTGAGCCTTCTCGAACTGCTCTTTGTATTTGCCGCGAATGGCATCAACAGCGGTGAGGTCCACCTCGTTGAAGGTGGTGAGCATGGCGGCAGTGTTCTGCGCTTCTTTCAGACGCTCGGCAATGCGGGCGCGGATGCGAGTCATCGGCACGCGCTGTTCCTCGCGCGGGCCTGCGGCGGCCGCGGGGGCCGGTGCAGCGGCAGCAGCGGCCTTGGGGGCAGCGGCCGTGGGTGCGGCCTTCTGCTGCTCGGCAAAGGCTTTCACGTCTTCCACGGTCAGACGACCGCCACGGCCGCTGGCGGGAATACCATCGGCGCTGAGGCCGAGTTCGGCCAGCAGCTTGCGCACGGCAGGGCCCTGCACGTCATCAGCAGCGGCTGTGGTCGTCGCGGCAGCGGGTGCGGCAGCCTTGGCGGGTGCTTCAGCCTTGGCTTCGGCCTTGGGAGCTGCGGCGGCAGCCCCTTCGGTGATCACGCCCAGCACCTGGCCGGAGGTGACCGAGGCACCGACTTCGATGCTGATGGACTGAATCACGCCATCGGCGGTGGCCGGCACTTCGAGCACCACTTTGTCGGTCTCGATGTCGACCAGATTCTGCTCGCGCTTGACGGTGTCACCCACCTTCACGTGCCAGGTGGCGATGGTGCCGCTGGCAACCGACTCCGGCAGGTTGGGGACTTTGATTTCGAGGGCCATTTAGATGTTCTCCGGGATTATTCGAGTGGTGTTGTTGGTGAGGAAGTGCATCAAACCGGCTTGCCGCCGGTGAGTGCGGCGGAAACGACTTCTTCCTGTTCCTTGTTGTGTACTTTCAGGTAACCGGCTGCCGTGGTGGCGGCACCGCGGCGGGTGGCGTAGAGCAGCTTGTGGCTCTTGCCCAGGTAAGCCGCAAGGCGATGCTTCACTTGATACCAGGCGCCCTGGTTCTCGGGCTCTTCCTGCGCCCAGACCACTTCGGTGGCCTTGGGGAAGGCTGCGAGTGCCGCCTGGTAGTCATCGCGCGGGAAGGGATAGAGCTGCTCGATGCGGACGATGGCGACATTCTGCAGCTCGGCCTTCTGGCGGGCCTGCACGAGGTCGAAGTAGACCTTGCCGGAGCAGAACACGATGCGCGTCACCTTCTTCGCGTCGAGCTTCTCCACTTCGCCGATCACGGGCTGGAAGCGGCCCTTGGTGAGATCGTCCAGCGTGGATACCGAGAGCGGGTGGCGCAGCAGCGACTTCGGCGTCATCACCACCAGCGGCAGACGCAAGGAACGCTTCATCTGGCGGCGCAGCATGTGGAACATCTGCGCCGGTGTGGAGGGCACGCAGACCTGCATGTTGTTGCCGGCGCAGAGTTGCAGGTAGCGCTCCAGACGTGCCGAGGAGTGCTCAGGCCCCTGCCCTTCGTAACCATGCGGCAGGAACATCACCAGACCGCAGAGGCGACCCCATTTTTCCTGGCCCGAGGCAATGAACTGATCGATGACCACCTGCGCACCGTTGGCAAAGTCGCCGAACTGCGCTTCCCAGATCACCAGCGCATCGGGGTCGGTGGTGGAGTAGCCGTACTCGAAGCCCAGCACGCCTTCTTCCGACAGCAGCGTGTCGACGATGACGAATTTGTCCTTGTCGGTGGAGAGATGCCGCAGCGGCGTCATGCTCTCGCCGGTCTTGGCATCGTGCAGAGTGGCGTGGCGGTGGAAGAAGGTGCCGCGACGAACATCCTGCCCCGCGATGCGCACCGCAAAGCCCTCGTTGACGAGCGTGGCGTAGGCGGTGGTTTCGGCAAAGCCCCAGTCCATGGCCAGCTCGCCCGCAGCCATCTTGCTGCGGTCTTCGAGAATCTTGGCCACACGCGCATGCGGCGTGAACCCGCTGGGCAGGGTGAGCAGCTTTTCGCTGAGCATCTTGATGGCGTCGGAGGAGACGCTGGTATCGGTGGCGTCGTGCCACTCGCCCTTGCCGAACAGCGACCAGTTGACCGTGAACTTGTTGCCCACCAGTCCCAGCGTGGTGCGGGCAATGTTCTCGCCCTTGTCGAGCCCATCGCGGTAGGCCGTGATGAGCTTCGCGGGTTCATCGGCTTCCACGGCCTTCTCGGCCACCAGCTTCTGCCCGTAGAGGGTGAGCGTGGTGGGCAGCTTCTTGATGGTTTCGTACATCACCGGGCTGGTCACGCTCGGCTCGTCGGCCTCGTTGTGGCCCAGACGGCGGTAGCAGCAGATATCGACGATGACGTCCTTGTGGAACTGGTTGCGGAAGTCCATCGCAAGGCGGGTGACGAACACCGCCGCATCGGGGTCGTCGCCATTCACATGAAACACCGGCGCTTCCACCATCTTCGCGAGATCGGTGCAGTAGCGGCTGGTGCGCGAGTCGTGGCCGGGGTCGGCCTCGATCGGGTTCGGCGTGGTGAAGCCGATCTGGTTGTTGATGATCAGGTGCAGCGTACCGCCAGTGCCGTAGCCCTTGCTCTTCGAGAGCTGCATGGTTTCCATCACCACGCCCTGGCCGGCAAACGCCGCATCGCCGTGAATGAGGATGGGCACGATCTTCTGGCCCACGTCGTCATGGCGGCGCGTCTGGCGCGCCTTGACGCTGCCCTCGACCACCGGGTTGGCAATTTCAAGGTGAGAGGGGTTGAAGGCCAGCACCAGGTGCAGACGCTTGCCCTGCACCTCCACGTCGGTGGAGAAGCCCTGGTGATACTTCACGTCACCCGCACGGCTGAGCGACTCGGCGGAATACTTGCCTTCGAACTCCGCAAACAGATCTTTCGGCGACTTGCCGAGAATGTTGATGAGCACGTTGAGGCGGCCACGATGGGCCATGCCGATCACCAGCTCTTCAGCACCGGCTTCGGCCGCGGCGCGCAGGGCTTCGTCGAGCGCGGGGATGGTGGCTTCGCCGCCTTCCAGCGAGAAGCGCTTCTGGCCCACGTACTTGTTGTGCAGATAACGCTCCAGCCCTTCGGCGGCAGTCATCTGCAACAGCACTTCGCGGCGGCGCTCGGTGGCCAGCTTGGGCTGAAACGCCATCGTTTCCAGCCGCTTCTGTAGCCAGCGCTTCTGCTCGGTGTCGGTGATGTACATGTACTCGGCACCGATGGTGTCGGTGTACACCGCCTTCAGAATCTTGATGATCTCGCGCAGTGGCAGGCGGTCGGCCGCAGCCAGCGAGCCGGTGTTGAACACCGTGTCCATGTCCTTGGCGTCGAGGCCATGAAACGCCGGATCGAGATCCTGCAGCGTGGGCATGGCGGCAAGACCCAGCGGGTCGAGCTTGGCCGCCTGGTGACCGCGCACGCGGTAGTAGTTGATGAGACGCAGCACGCCGGCCTGCTTCTCGGCGGCGGCGGCATCGAGCGCTGCAGGGCCCTGCACCACGAGGGTCTTGGGCTGCTGGGCCAGATGCTCGAAGCGCGTCAGCACCGGGCCGTGGGGCACATCTGCCGCACCATTGAGACCCTGGAAGTACTGGCGCCAGGTGTCGTCCACCGAATTGGAATCGGCCAGAAACTGCTCGTAGAGCGCCTCCACATACACGGCATTGCCGCCGGCAATCGAGGAGGTGGCGATCTGCGTGGTGTATTTGCTGCCAGACATCTATTGCTCCTCGCCCAACCGAGAAGCGCCGCTGGTGCGGCGCTCGGGGGCTTGTTGGTTTGTGCTCTAGCTCTTGTCGGCAGGCGCCGTGGCGTTGAGCTGGTGGGACATTCCCGCGAGGTACTCGCGGAACTCGGTGGCGAGTTCGGGGTGTTTCAATCCGAACTCGACGTTGGCTTTCAGATAACCCAGCTTGCTGCCGCAGTCGTAGCGCGTGCCTTCAAACTCATAGGCGAGCACGGTCTGCTCCTGAATCATGGCGCTGATGGCGTCGGTGAGCTGAATCTCGCCGCCGGCACCGCGCTGGGTGCGCTCCAGGAGCTTGAAGATACGCGGCGTGAGAATGTAACGACCCACCACCGCGAGGTTGCTGGGCGCATCTTCGCGCTTGGGCTTTTCAACAATGCGGCGAATCTCGCCCAGGCCCGGTGCCACCGGCTGGGTTTCGACCACGCCGTAGCTGCTGATTTCGTCCATCGGCACGCGCTGGGTGGCAATCACGCTGGTGCCGTACTCCTGGTAGACGCGCTGCATCTGGGCGAGACAGGGGCGCAGCTTGCCGTCGATGAGGTCGTCGGCAAGGATGACCGAGAAGTCTTCATCGCCCACTGCCGGCCAGGCGCAAAGCACGGCGTGGCCCAGGCCCAGAGCTTCAGCCTGGCGGATAAAGATGCAGGTGATGCCGGGCGGCAGAATCTCTTGCACGGTTTCCAGCAGCTTGGTCTTGTTGCGGGCGGCCAGCTCGGCCTCCAGCTCATAGGCCTTGTCGAAGTGATCCATGATGGAGTTCTTCGAACGGCCGGTGACGAAGATCAGCTCTTCCGCACCGGCTGAAATGGCCTCCTGCACGGCGTACTGGATCAGTGGCTTGTCCACCACCGGCAGCATTTCCTTGGCACTGGCCTTGGTCGCGGGCAAAAAGCGCGTGCCGAGGCCGGCAACCGGGAATACTGCTTTGCGAATACGCATGGAAGCTCCGTTGGATAAGGGTGCAGCGTGGCGACAACAGAAAGTTAGTTTAGCCGAGCAGACATTTAAATAAGACCTTCGAGACGCCCGGACAGATGCGTCTTGCCGCCCTCGCGGGCCAGAAGATCGAAGTCCATGCCCTCGCCTGTCTTCAGGTACTTGAGGGTGACACGCCCCGGCAGGAACAAGGGCTGCTTGAACTGGATGGTGAGCCGGGCCGGCGCACCGCCCAGCTGCTGCTCGTAGTGCGGCAGCAGCTGGCCCAGCGAGCGCGCCACGCTCCACATGCCATGGGCAATGGCGCGATCGAAGCCCAGGAACTTGGCGGTGATGGGGTAGAGGTGGATTGGGTTGTAGTCCTGCGCCACCGCGGCATAGCGGCGGCCGGTGTCGGCCGGGGCTGAGAACGGCAGGTAGTGCGCCGCCACCGCAGCAGGGCCGGCGGCCGGCGGCCGGGCACCGCGCGAGCTGCTCTTCATGCGGTACAGGGTGGTGGTGACGGCCGACCACTGCACCGCGCCATCGGCGAGGTAGTCCGTGAGCAGGTCCACCTCCATACCCAGGGCGCTGCGGCGCGATTCGCCAATTTGCACGCGCACGTCGTAAGGCGTGCCGGCGCTCAGATGGGCGTGCTGGGTGATGACATTGCGCAGGTGCACCAGACCCACCAGCGGCAGCGGGAAGTTGGGCTGCGTCATCACATGGATGTGCAGAGGCGCTGCCACCACCTGCGGGTAGGTGATGGCCAGCGTGCCCTCAGGCAGCGAGCAGACTTTGTTATAGGCGGCAATGTGATCGCCCGAGAGCACGAAGTTTTTCAGCAGCACCGAGTTGCGGGGAATCTCGGGGGCGTCACCGGGCTTGCGGCGGGCCGAGAGCGCTGCCTTCCAGAACAGCGGCGCGGTGGACGGCAGGGCGGCGAGGTCAGGCAACGCAAGTGCAGACATGGGGCGAACGGCTTTCGGGTGCGGGGGCGCAATCATACGCCGCAGGCACGCTCGCTTGAACCACGCACCAGAGGCGCCAGATACCCTACCCGCTCATTACAGACACCCCCAACGCGCTCATGACCAGCCCAGCAAAGATCCCCGTCACCGTGCTCACCGGCTTTCTGGGGGCAGGCAAGACCACCCTGCTGAACCGCATCCTGAGCGAGCACCACGGTCAGCGCATTGCGGTGATCGAGAACGAGTTCGGCGAGGTGGGTATCGACCAGGCGCTGGTGATCAACGCGGACGAAGAAATCTTCGAGATGAACAACGGCTGCATCTGCTGCACGGTGCGAGGCGATCTCATCCGCATCCTCGGCCAGCTGTTGAAGCGCCGCGACAAGTTCGACCGCATTCTGGTGGAGACCACCGGCCTGGCCGACCCCGGCCCGGTGGCGCAGACCTTTTTCATGGACGAGGACATGAAGGCGCAGTTCGCGCTCGATGGTCTGGTGACGGTGGTGGATGCCAAGCACCTGCTGCTGCACCTGCACGACAGCGACGAGGCCCAGAAGCAGGTCGCCTTCGCCGACGTGATTCTGCTCAACAAGTGCGACCTGGTAACGCCTGACGAGCTGGATGATGTCGAGCAGCGCGTGCGCAAGATCAATGCCGTGGCCCGGCTGATCCGCACCACCAATGCCGATGCGCCCATCGCCAGCGTGCTGGATGTGGGCGGGTTTGATCTCTCCCGCGCCATCGAGCTGAACCCGGACTTTTTGCAGCCTGAGTATCCCTTTGAATGGGCCGGCCTCTACAAGATCGAGTCCGGTGCCGAGCTGGTGGCCGGCGCCTGCGGGCATGGCCATCACGGACATGACCATGCACATGACCACGGGCATGGCCATGATCATGATCATGATCATGGTCACGATCACGAGGGCCTCACCATCGCCCTGTTACCGGTGCCCGCCGGCGGCGAAGACGCGCTGAACAGCGCCGCCGCCAAGGCCGTGCGCGCCTTTGCCAACCGGCCCGAGCCGCGCGCCGCCGGCAGTGTGGTGGAACCCTCGATGACGCCCTGGAAGCTCGACCTCTCCGGCGATCACGCGCATTTCCCCCTGCGCGTGCCGGCCGCCGGCCATTACGTGCTACTCACGGAGCGCGCGCCCGAGGAGCATCATCTGTCGCTCAAGAAGCCCGACGGCAGCCCGCTGCGCCCCATGCTCAGCAAGCACTTCGAGCACAGCCACTCGCACGACGAGGGCGTTGGTAGCGTTGGCATCCGCTGCGAGGGGCTCGTCGACCCCAGCCTGTTTTCGGGCTGGATCAGCGCCGTGCTCTCCACCCAGGGCAACGACATCTACCGCAGCAAGGGCATCTTGAACGTCGCTGGCCGCGACAAGCGCTATGTGTTCCAAGGCGTGCACATGGTGATGGATGGCCGCGAGGAACAACCCTGGGGCGATGCCCCGCGCAACAACACCCTGGTGTTCATCGGCAAGAACCTCGACCGCGACAAGCTCACCGCTGGCTTCACCGCCTGCCTGCGCCAATGAGCCGCCTGCTGCCCCAGGCCTGGCAGGCCGCGCTCGACGACTACCCCACCGCACTCGCCGTATCCCGCGATGGCGCCGTGGTGGCGGCCGGCACCGCTAGCGGCGCCGTTCTTGTGTTTGATGCCAGCGCCGGCGATCTGCTGCACCGCTTCGAGGCCCATGCCGGCGGTGTGCTGGCACTCGCCTTTGGCCGCAGCCAGCTGGCGAGCGCCGGGCAGGATGGCCACGCCCGTCTCTGGGAGGCGAAAAGCGGCAGCGCCACCGCAGCGCTCGTCGGCGGTAGCGGCTGGGTCAGCCAGTTGCAGTGGACGCCCGACGGCAAGCGCCTGGCCACCGGTGCCGGCAAGACCGTAAAGCTGTGGGCCGAGCAGGGCGCGCTACTACAGCAATGGACAGCACCCGCCGGCATCAACGGCCTCGCCTTCAACGCCGTCGGCGGCCTGCTGGCCGCCACCGCTGGTGCGCAGGTGCTGCTCTGGCGCAGCGCCGATGGCGGGCTGGACCGCACACTCAGCTGGGTTAGCACCCTCCTCAATGCCCACTGGAGCCCCGACGGCAAGGTGCTGGCCGCAGGCTCCATCGACAAGTCCGTGCACTTCTGGCGCGCGGGCAGCTGGCTCGATTCCAAGATGGGCGGCTACGCCAAGAAGCCGCAGGCCCTGGCCTGGAGCGCCGACAGCAAATGGCTCGCCACCACGGGTGAAGATGCCGTGATCGTCTGGCCCTTCACCGGCAAGGGACCCGAGGGCAGCCGTCCCCTGCAGCTGTTGCATCACCTGCGCGCGCCGGAGCTGCTCGCCACCCACGGCAAGAAGCCCTTGCTGCTGTCTGGCTCGCCCGACAAGACCCTCGTGCTCTGGGACTTCAAGCTCGGCGAGGCGCCGCAGGGCCACGCCAGCCTGAGTGCGGCGGTGAGCACCCTCGCTTTTCACCCCAGCCTGCCGCTGGCCTACGCCACCGACGCCGACGGCCAGCTCGCCGCCCACTGGATCGACGCGCCATGTGCACACGCCCTGAAGTGTCCACCCTCACCGCGCCGACGCTGCGCCTGCTGCTGGGCGAAGCGGCCGTGGCACTGGACCTGGCACGCGGCCTGCTGGGCTCCACCCGAAACCTGCCGCGTGGCCGCGGACCGGTGCTGGTGGTGCCGGGCTATCAGGCCAGCGATTTCGAAACCGCGCTGCTGCGCCGGCGCCTGCGCCAGCTCGGCTATACCGTCAGCGGCTGGGGTCTGGGCCGCAATCATGGCAACACCCGCAAGCTGCTGCCGCTGCTCATCGAGCAAGTGCGTGCGCTACACGCGCAACACGCCGAGCCGGTGCGGCTGGTGGGCTGGAGCCTGGGCGGCGTGCTGGCGCGCGATGTGGCCCGCGAGCTGCCGGAGGCCGTCGCACAGGTCATCACCCTGGGTTCGCCGATTGTGGGTGGGCCCAAGTTCACGGTGTTCGCAAATCTGTATCGCAAGCAGGGGTTCGATCTCGACAAGCTCGCTGCCAGCGCCGATGCCCGCGAAGCCTCGCGCGCGCTGCCCTGCCCGGTGACGGCGATCTATGCCAAGCGCGATGGCATCGTGGCCTGGGGGTCTTGCATTGACCCAAATCACGCGGGGGTTAGGCATGTGGAGACTTCCGCGACGCATTTCGGGATGCCTTTGCATCCGCAGACTTTGCGCTTGATTGCTGAGGCGCTGGCTTCGCGCTAGCGCGTGTTTTGCGCGGGCTGGGGTGCTGGTTGGGCGCGCTCGCGGAGCCTGGGCTTTTAGTTCGCGCTTGCGCGCTCTGCCCGCAGCGTGTTTCCGGCGAGTGTGGTTTCGCCTTGCGGGCGAGTTACTTCTTTTTGCTTGTGCAAAAAGAAGTAACCAAGAAAAAGCACACCCTAGTCCGGCGGTGCTTCGCACTACCCTGCGATGCTCGCGTGCTCGGGCCGGGCT
>CAMTXV010000246.1:0-7048 GCA_947085665.1 uncultured Sinobacteraceae bacterium
CTACACGACGCTCTTCCGATCTGATTGCGTGTTGCCTCGCCGGCAGCCCTCAGGCGGGCTCGAGCGCTCCGGCTTTTTCCCGGCCTTCGATCTCGAACTGGATGCCCGCATCGCCCAGGCGCACAAACACCTTGCCGCCGTTGGTGAGCTTGCCGAAGAGCAGCTCCTCGGCCAGCGGTCGCTTGATCTGCTCTTGAATGACCCGCGCCATGGGGCGTGCACCCATCTTGGGGTCGTAGCCTTTTTCGGCGAGCCAGAGCTTGGCGGCTTCGTCCACTTCCAGCAGCACGCCCTTGGCGGCCAGCTGGGTTTCGAGCTGGATGAGGAATTTCTCCACCACGCGCACGATCTGCACCTGACCCAAAGCGGCAAAAGGAATGATCGCGTCGAGCCGGTTGCGGAACTCGGGCGTGAAACCCTTCTTGATGGCCTCCAGTGCATCCGGCGCGTGGTCTTGCTCCACAAAGCCCATGGTGCTGCGCGCGGCATCGAAGGCGCCCATGTTGGTGGTCATCACCAGAATGACGTTGCGGAAGTCCACATGGCGGCCGTTGTTGTCGGTGAGCGTGCCGTGGTCCATCACCTGCAGCAGCAGGTTGAACACATCCGGGTGCGCTTTCTCCACTTCATCGAGCAGCACGATGCTGTGCGGCTGTTTCAGCACCGCATCGGTCAGCAACCCGCCCTGGTCGAAGCCCACATAGCCGGGCGGCGCACCAATGAGGCGGCTCACCGTGTGGCGCTCCATGTATTCGCTCATGTCGAAGCGAATCAGCTCAATGCCCAAGCTCGCGGCCAACTGCTTGGTGACTTCGGTTTTGCCCACGCCCGTGGGGCCAGCGAGCAAAAAGGCGCCAATGGGTTTGTCTGGGTTGCCCAGGCCCGAGCGCGCGAGCTTGATGCTGGAAGACAGCAGCTCAATAGCCTTGTCTTGCCCAAAGATGGTCAGCTTCAGGTCGCGCTCCAGCGTGGCGAGCTTGTCGCGGTCGTTGGTGGAGACGGCTTTGGGCGGAATGCGCGCAATCTTGGCCACGGTTTCTTCAATGTCGCGCACCTGCACCGTCTTGCGGCGGCGGCTCTCGGGCAGCAGGCGCAGGCGGGCCGCGGCTTCGTCGATCACGTCGATGGCCTTGTCTGGCAGCTGGCGGTCGGTGATGTGGCGCGCAGCCAGCTCCACCGCGCTCTTGATGGCCCCGCTGGTGAAATGCACCTGGTGGTGTTCTTCAAAGCGCGTTTTCAGGCCTTCGAGAATTTTCACGGTGTCGTCCACCGAGGGCTCGTTGACATCGATCTTCTGGAAGCGCCGTGCTAGCGCGCGGTCCTTCTCGAACACGCCGCGGTATTCCTGGTAAGTGGTGGAGCCAATGCACTTGATCTCGCCCGTCGCCAGCATGGGCTTCAAAAGATTGCTGGCATCCATCACACCGCCGCTGGCGCTGCCAGCGCCAATGATCATGTGAATCTCGTCGATGAACACCACCGCGCCCGGCGTTTTCACCAGTTCGTTGATCACGGCCTTGAAGCGCTTCTCGAAGTCACCGCGGTACTTGGTGCCGGCAATCAGCGCGCCCAAATCGAGCGAGTAGATGATTGCGCCCTTGAGCAAATCCGGCACGCGGTTTTCGGTGATGAGCCAAGCCAGGCCCTCGGCGATGGCGGTTTTACCCACGCCAGCCTCGCCCACCAGCAGCGGGTTGTTCTTGCGGCGACGGCAGAGCGTTTGCATCACGCGCTCAATCTCGTGGTCGCGGCCAATCAGCGGGTCAATCTTGCCCTGACGAGCACGGTCGTTGAGATTCACGGCATAGAGTGCCAAGGCGGATTCCTTGCTCTCGCCCTTCTCGCCGCCTTCCTCTTTCTCTTCGTTGCTGTCGGTTTCCTGCGGCGCCTTGGCACCACCGTTCTTCGAAATGCCGTGGCTGATGTAGTTGACGATGTCGAGCCGGCTCACGCCCTGCTCGCCCAGCAGAAACACGGCCTGGGTATCTTTTTCGGCGAAGATGGCCACCAGCACATTGAGCGTGGTCACCTGCTTCTTGCCGGAGGCCTGCACGTTGTAAATGGCCCGTTGCAGCACGCGCTGGAAGCTCAAGGTGGGCTGGGTGTCGATCTGGCCGGCCTGCTCCTTGTTGGCGTGCAGGTTGTTGGCGAGATAGTCGCGCAGCGCGGCTTCGAGCTTCTCGATGTCGGCCCCGGCGGCATTCAGCACTTCCGAGATATTGGCGTCGGAGATCAGCGCCAGCAGCAGGTGCTCAACGGTGAGCAGTTCATGGCCCTCCATTCGCGCCTGGACAAAGGCGGCATCCAGGGCTTTTTGCAGTTCTTCAGCCAGCATGGGTTTCTCCGTTTCGCAGCATCAACAGCAAGTACGTGTTGGCAGTTACGCCTTTTCGAGCACCGTCAGCAAAGGGTGTTGGTTTTTGCGGGCAAAGGCATTGGCCTGCGCAGTCTTGGTTTCGGCAATTTCGGCAGGGTAGATGCCTGCCGTGGCCTTGCCCTGCTGATGCACCGCCAACATGATCTGCACCGCCTTCTCCCGCGAGTGGTTGAAAAACTGCTGCAAGACTTGCACCACGAACTCCATCGGCGTGAAGTCGTCGTTCAACATCACCACTTTGAATTGCGGCGGCGGTTGCAGCTTGGGCTTGGCGGGGGCAACGGCTAAACCGGCTCCACGGCCCTGATCGTCATCCTGCTCTGGCGGGTTTTTGCGCTCACTCATGGATTCAATATAGCGCGGCATCAGGGCTTCTCAAGGCAGTCGGAAAAATGACTTTTCGGTGGGTCGCTAGAGGCAGGTCTGTGTGCTGCCATCGCTGTGACCCCACGCCCCTCATAATGTTCTCGCCCTCATTCGCGTAACCGCTGCCATGGCTTTTTCCACCCAAGTGCTCACCCTGCCGCCCGCAGGCCCAGGCACCGAACGCCGGCTCACCGTGCTGCGCTTCACTGGCAGCACGCCGGGCCCCAAGGCCTATGTGCAAGCGGCGGTCCATGCCGATGAAGTGCCGGCACTGCTGGTGGCCCAGCACCTGCGCGAGCAGCTGCTCGTGCTGGACGCGACCGGCAAGCTCAAGGGCGAGATCATTCTGGTGCCCTACGCCAATCCCATTGGCCTGACTCAGTTTTTGCAGGGCTGGCATCTGGGGCGCTACGAACTGGATAGCGGGGCCAACTTCAATCGCGGCTATCCCGATCTCTTCGAGCCAGTCGCGGCGGCAGTGGCGGATCAGCTGGGCCCGGATGCCGCCCGCAACATCGCACTCATCCGCAGCGCCCTGCGCGCCGCCCTGCCAGCCCAGTTGCCAGCGGCCGAAAACGCCGCGCTCAAGCATCTGCTGTATGGCCTGAGCTGCGATGCCGACGTGGTGCTCGACCTGCACTGCGACTACGAGGCGACCATGCACACCTACATTGGCACGCCGCTGTGGCCGGCGGCGGCTGACTTGGCGGCCTGCCTGCAAAGCCCCGTCAATTTGCTGGCGGAGGATTCCGGCGGTGAGGCCTTCGACGAGGCCAACAGCCGCCTCTGGTGGCGACTCGCCCAGCGCTTTCCGCAGCACCCCATTCCACCCGCCTGCTGTGCGGCCACGGTGGAACTGCGCGGCGACCGCGACGTGAGCGATGCACTGGCGGCGCAAGATGCCGCCGGGCTCATCGCCTTTCTCACCGGCCGGGGCTTTGTCGATGCCCCTGCCCCTGCCGCACCGGCGGTAGCGCCCGCCGCGCAGATGCTTGATGCCGTGGACTCACTCAGCGCCAGTCACCCCGGTGTGCTGGTGTGGTCCGCAGTGCTCGGCAGCACGGTGCAGCAGGGCGAGGTGCTCGGCCATCTGCTTGACCCCGAAACGGGGGCACGCCATGCCATCACCGCGCGCACCACGGGTATTTTCTTTGCGGCACGCGGCCATCGCTGGGTGCGGCCCGGTCAGTGGATTGCAAAGATTGCAGGTCAGCAGAAGCTGGACTGGCGCCAGCCCGGCGCCTTGTTGTCGAGTCGTTGAGGCTCGGCAGCGCCGCAGCAATTGATGACACCTTGACACTCGTTCGCTGCCGATTCAGCGGCGATGCAGAAGCTATGGGTGTCGGCGAAACCTCTCGCTGGCAGACCCACATCCCTTGGAGAATGAAATGTCACCCAAGCTGCTGCCCCGTTTGGCCCTGCCGCTGCTGCTCGTCGCGACCGCTGCCCAGGCCGAGTACGCCGGCCCCGGCGCTGCCCCCACCGCCGCCACGGTGAAAGCCGTGCTGGCCAAACCCGTGGATGACCAGCGCGTATCGCTCACCGGCCGCGTGCTGAAGCAGCTCAGTTCTGACAAATATCTGTTCTCGGATGGCAGCGGCGAGATCCGCATCGAGATGGACAGCGACGATCTGCCGGCGCAGAAGTTTGACGACACCACGCTGATCGAAATCATCGGCAAGGTGGAGAAGGACTATCTCGAATCGCCCGAAATCGACGTGAAGTCGGTGAGCGTGAAAAGCGGTCGCGCTGCTGCTGCGGCCGCGCGCTGAGTAAGCGCTGGCCTCAAGCCCTACTCGATGATTGAAACGGCGCGCTCCAGTGGCGCGCCGTTTTGCATCACCCAGGCCCTGAGTTCGAGCACACCCTTGGTGTTGAGCGAAATGACCAGCGTGAGCAGCGTGGGGTGCATCTCTGCCGCACTCGGCACGGCAGCCGCTGTGGGGTTCGAATAGAGCTTCGCCCAGAGGCTGTGGCTCGCCTGCTGCTCGGCCTGCTCGCGCGGCAGAAAACGCTGCGGCACGGCGGCGGCATCCGAAACCACATAGCCATCAATGGCGTCGGGTGCAGCCACTTGGGCGACGTGCAGCAGGTGGATGGCAAGGCGGCGGTCGATGACGAGAGGGCTGGCAGTCATGTGCAGTGCGGGCAGTGAGGGTCGCGAATGAGTTTGAGCTTACGCCAGTCGCCTTTGAGGGCGTCCCAGCGGTGCAGCAGGCTGTGCACCGGCTGGCCCAGCAGCAGTTGCAGGGCCAGCAGCGCCTGCATGGCGCCCACCACGCCCACCACCGGGCCGGCAATGCCAGCGTCTTCGCAGGCCTCGGCGGCTTCGCCAGTGTTGGGATACAGGCAGGCATAACAGGGCCCGCCGCGACGCAGGTCGAAGGCCGCGACCTGTCCTTCCCAGCGGATGGCCGCACCGGATACCAGCGGCACGCGGGCCGCCACACAGGCGGCGTTGAGGGCGAAGCGCGCCTCGAAGTTGTCGGTGCAGTCGAGCACCACATCCACAGCGCGCACTGCGGCCAGCGTGGCCTCGGCGGTATGCAGGCCTTGCAGCTCCACGCTCGCGTCAACGGCGGCGAGGTGTGCGATGGCCGCATCCACCTTCAGGCGCCCCACATCGGCCTGGGTGTACAGCGTCTGCCGCGGCAGATTGCTGGCTTCCACGCGGTCGCGATCGGCCAGCAGCAGCTGGCCGATGCCGGCACCAGCGAGATAGCGCGCCGCCGGGCAGCCCAGGCCGCCCAGTCCCACCAGCAGCACGCGCGAATCGCGCAGTGCGGTCTGCCCCGCTACGCCAATTTCCGGCAGCACGATCTGCCGGGCGTAGCGCGCCAATTCAGTCATCCCGCTGCACCTTCACGGCCGGCCACTGGCCACCACTGACGCGATCGTTACCGCCGTAGTCGCGGCGCGTGGCCACTTGCGTGAAGCCAGCGGCGCTGAGCGCGGCGCGCACGGCGGCGGCCTGGTTGTAGCCGTGCTCCAGCAGCAGCCAGCCACCGGGCTTGAGGCGATTGGGCGCCTCGTCAATCAGCGATTGCAGCAGGGCCATTCCCTCGTCTGCCGCCACCAGCGCCATGCGCGGCTCCTGCGCCAGCGCAGGCAGATGGGGATCACCCTCGGCGATGTATGGCGGGTTGGCGGTGATGAGATCGAAGCGGGGCGCACTACCCGGCAGGTGCAGGCCGTTGGCATGCAAGAGCTGCACATTCAGGCCCAGTCGCAGCGCATTGCCGCGCGCCACCGTGAGTGCCGGCTCCGAGAGATCGGAAGCCCACACGCTCAAGCCCGGTAATTCATCAGCTAGCGCCAGCGCCACGCAGCCGCTGCCGGTGCAGGCATCCAGCACGCGCGCACCCGCTGGCAGCGGGCTCAATCGCTCCAGCGCCCAGGCCACCAGATGCTCGGTATCGGCGCGGGGAATCAGCACATCGGGCGTCACCCGCAGCATCAGCCGGCGGAAGGGTTGGGTGCCGGTGACGTAGGCAAAGGGCTCCCCCGCCGCGCGGCGTGCTACCCATTGCGCGTATTGCTGGCGTTGGTCGCCCGTGAGGCTGGGCGGGTGCTGCCGCAGTCGGGAGCGCTCCACATCCAGCAGCTCGGCCAGCAGCCACTCGGCCTCGTCGCGCGGCGCATCGGTGACGGGGCTCAGCGTGAGCGTGGCCGACGTCAGCAGGGTGTAGATGGCGGCCACCGCTTCACTCTCGCTGGCCTCCACGGCTTGAAGATCACCGCGCATCGCAGCCACCGCACCGGGTGATTTCAGCCAGCCTCAGGGGCAGTTGAAGCTGCACACGCGCTCTTCTTCAATAACGCCGCCGCAGCTCTGGAAGCACACGCGGTAGTCCGCCTCGCAAAGGCCGAACTCCGCGCTCTGGCCGCAGCTGCGGCGGTTGCAGCTGTTGCGGCCTTGCTCGCCCTTGGCGTTGCTCAGACAGCGCTCGTAGTCGTCGCGCGAGTCGCGCTCGCAGCGCAGGCGGCTGTTCTCGGCCTTGAGTTCCTGGGTGTTGCGGCAGTTGCCCTTGTCGGCCAGACACTGGCTCACGCAGGGGCGCGACAAGGGATCCGCCGGCGGCGTGTAGCGGTAGTTGGTTTCGTAGATCGGCCCGCAGGAGGTGATCAGCACCGCCAGTACTGCAACGAATAGTTTGCGCATCAGTATTCCCCCATGCCGCTGGTGAGTTCCGCGAGTTGTTCCGCCTGTGCTTCGTTAAGCAGCGGCTGGATCACCGGATCGAGATCGCCTGTCATCACGCGATCCAGCTGGTAGAGCGTGAGGTTGATACGGTGATCGGTGAC
>CAMTXV010000247.1:0-1792 GCA_947085665.1 uncultured Sinobacteraceae bacterium
AGCCACACTCTTTCCCTACACGACGCTTTCCGATCTACCGTTTCCAGATCTGCCGAGAGCGCCGCCGCACGGCCGCCGTGCAGGCGCAGCCAGCCGCTGATGCCGCTCACCCCATCCCCACCGGGCAGATACAGCCGCAGCGCCGGCCCGCCTTCCACAGGCGGCGACTCCTGCAACCAGCTCAGGCGCAGCAGCGCCTTGTAGCGCGGGCTGCGGCGCAGGGTGGTCCACTCCGCGCCGAGTGCGCTGCTGGTTTCCGGCAGCAGCGCGATGCCGGCCAGTGCCAAGCCGCGTGGGTCCACCAGCGCAATGGCGCGGTCATCGTCCGGGTGGCGCGGTGCGGTGCCGCGCTCCTCTGCCGACGGCGGGTGTTGAAACAACAGCACATCCACCCGAAGCCGCTCTGCCGCCGCCGTGAAGGGCAGGGCGATGAGCAGCAGGGCAAGGGCGCGCATCAGCCCGCGAGCGCCGCCAGCAGCTTGCCCAGCGACTCCACGCGGCCCTCCACCGCAGGCAGTTCAGCCGTGATGTGGATTTTCTTCTGCCCTTCGAGCTTGTAGACCTTGGGCTGCGCCTGGATGAGCTTGATCAGCTTCACCGGGTCGATCCTGGGGTTGGGGCCGAATTCCAGCACCGCGCCCTTGGCATGGGCACGCAGTTTTTTCAGGCCCAGCGGCTCGGCGGCGGCGCGCAGGGCGGCTTGGTCAAACAAGCGCTCCACCGGGGCGGGCAGCAGGCCGAAGCGGTCGATGAATTCCACCTGCAATTCACGCAGGCTGGCGGCATCCCGCGCTTCGGAAACACGCTTGTAGAGCGTGAGCCGGGTGGCAATGTCATCCACATACTCGCTGGGGATGAGTGCGGAGGCGCCGAGATCGACCTCGCAGGCCGAGTGGCCAAAGGGCTCGTCGTCGAGCTTGCCCTTTTGAATGGCCCGCACCGCGCGCGCCAGCAGCTCGCTGTACATCGTGAAGCCCACTTCCTCGATTTGCCCCGTCTGCTCATCACCCAGCAATTCGCCCGCGCCGCGAATTTCAAGATCGTGCGTGGCCAGTGCAAAGCCTGAGCCCAGCTCACCGAGATTCTCGATGGCATCGAGCCGCTTCTGTGCGTCGGCGGTGAGTGCGCGCTTTGAAGGCACCAGCAGGTAGGCATAGGCGCGGTGATGGCTGCGGCCCACGCGCCCGCGCAGCTGGTGCAACTGCGCTAGGCCCAGCTGGTCGGCGCGGTCGATGAGAATGGTGTTGGCCGTGGGCACGTCGATGCCGCTTTCGATGATGGTGGTGCTGACCAGAATGTTGAAGCGGTTGTGATAGAAGTCGAGCATCACCTGCTCCAGCTCCCGCTCGCGCATCTGGCCGTGCGCGAAGCGCACCTTGCCCTCGGGCACCAGCTTCTGGATGTTGTCGGCAAACAGCTCGATATCGCGCACTTCGTTGTGCAGGAAATACACCTGCCCGCCGCGCTTCAGCTCACGCAGGCAGGCTTCATAAACCAGCCCGTTGTCCCACTCCGCCACCGTGGTTTTGATCGCTTGGCGCGACGGCGGCGGCGTGGCGATGATGCTCATGTCGCGCAGGCCCGCGAGGCTCATGTTGAGCGTGCGCGGGATGGGCGTGGCGGTGAGCGTCAAGAGGTCCACCTCCGCACGCAGATTCTTCAGGCGCTCCTTGTGGCGCACGCCGAAGCGGTGTTCCTCGTCGATCACGAGCAGGCCCAGGCGCTGGAACTTGACGTCCGAGCTCAGCAGCTTGTGCGTGCCGACGACGATGTCCACGCTGCCGTCGGCGAT
>CAMTXV010000248.1:0-2010 GCA_947085665.1 uncultured Sinobacteraceae bacterium
ACCGACAGCGTCGCTCACCTTCTTAGCAAGGTGATGGTCGACGAACGGGCCCTTCTTAACGGAACGCGGCATGGTCGTGCTCTCTTACTTCTTGTGGCGGCTGCGCACGATGAACTGCTGCGTGCGCTTGTTAGAACGAGTCTTGAGACCCTTTGCCTTCTGGCCCCAGGGCGAAACCGGGTGCGGATTACCCTGGCCGGACTTGCCCTCACCACCACCGTGCGGGTGGTCAACAGGGTTCATCACGACGCCGCGGACGGTCGGGCGAATGCCCAGCCAACGCTTGGCGCCGGCCTTGCCGTACTGGCGCAGGTTGTGCTCGGTGTTGCTCACTTCGCCGATGACTGCACGGCACTCGCTGTGAATCTTGCGCATTTCGCCGGAGCGAAGACGCAGGGTCACATACTCGCCCTCGCGAGCGACGAACTGGATAGCGGCGCCGGCCGAACGGCCAATCTGAGCGCCCTTGCCGGGGCGCATCTCGACGCAGTGGATCGTCGAACCGACGGGAATGTTGCGCAGCGGAAGCGCATTGCCATTCTTGATCGGAGCATCGGAGCCGTTCTGCACGGTATCGCCGACTGCCAGCCCCTTCGGGGCGATGATGTAACGACGCTCACCATCAGCGAACAGGATCAGCGCGATGTGCGCCGTACGGTTCGGATCGTATTCAATGGTCTCGACCTTCGCCGGAATACCATCTTTGTTGCGCTTGAAGTCCACGAGGCGATAAGCCTGCTTGTGACCACCGCCCTTGTGACGGGTGGTGATGTGGCCATTGTTGTTGCGGCCACCATGCTTGTGCTGGGATTCGAGCAGCGGGCCGTGAGCGGCGCCCTTGTGCAGGTGCTTGTGCACCACGCGAACGACGTGGCGGGTGCGAGGCGAACGCGGATTGAGTTGGACGAGTGCCATGTCTGTATCCCCTTAGGCCGTCGGCGCGGCGCCGTTCAGGAAATCAATTTCCTGACCGTCAGCGAGCGACACGTAAGCTTTCTTGACATCCGAACGCTTGCCTTCGGTTTTGCCGAAGCGCTTCTTTTTGCCCTTGACGATCAGCGTCTGCACGCCCGTCACCTTGACATTGAAGAGCTTCTCAACCGCCGACTTGATCTCGGGCTTCTTCGCGTCGAGCGCGACTTTGAACACCGCCTGGTTGCGCTTCTCAGCAACGCGGGTGGATTTCTCGGAGACGACCGGCGCCAGGATAATCTGGTGCAGGCGCTCGCCGGCAACGTGAATATTGCTCATGACAACCAGGCCTCCAGCTTCTTGACCGCTTCGCGGGTCATCAGCACTTTCTCGTGGCGCAAGAGCGCAACAGGATTCAGCGCCTCCACATCACACACACCAACCTTGTGCAGGTTGCGCGCAGAGAGGAACAGGTTCTTGTCGACGGTATCCAGCACCAACAAAATGTCATTGGTACCAACGTCTGCATTGAGCTTGGCGATCAGCGACTGAGTCTTGGCCTCAGTCACCGCGAAGCTGTCAGCAAGCAGGAGATGGCCCTTGCGGGTCAGCTCGGCGACGATCGAGCGGATGGCGCCGCGATACATCTTCTTGTTGACCTTCTGCGAGAAGTCACGATTGACGGCAGCGAACGTCTTGCCGCCACCGCGCCACAGCGGGCTGCGAATGGAGCCAGCGCGCGCACGACCGGTGCCCTTCTGCTTCCAGGGCTTGCGACCGCCACCGGAAACCATGGCCTTGCTCTTCTGCCCCTTGGTGCCAGAACGTCCAGCAGCCATGTAGGCCGTGACGATCTGGTGAATCAAGGGCTCGTTGTATTCGGCACCGAAGACGGTGTCGGACACCGTGATCGCTTCGCCAGTTTGAGTTTTGAGTTCCATGATGCTCGCCTTACTTGACCGTCGGACGGACGATGATCGTGCCGTTCGCGTGGCCGGGCACTGCGCCCTTCACGAGGATGAGATTGCGCTCGAGATCGATCTTCACGACGTCGAGATTCAAGGCGGTGATCTGGGTCGAACCCATGTGGCCCGCCAT
>CAMTXV010000249.1:0-15580 GCA_947085665.1 uncultured Sinobacteraceae bacterium
ATGCACGGCACGCGCGACGAACATGCCGTGGGCGATCCACTGGCAGAGCGTGAGTGCGATGGCATTGCGCCGCGCTGCGGGCCATTCGGCAGCGGTTTCCAGCGGCTCGCCGCGTTCTTCGCTCAGCACCAGAATGCCGTCGGTGCAGAGCTTGGGGTAGGGCGTGGCGTAGACGATCTGCGCGACGCGCCCGGCGACGCGCAGATGCTCCAGATGCGCCAGTTCTGCCGCGTAGTCGGTTTCCTCCTTGAAGCGCTCGCGCACCTCGGCCATCAGGCGGTCCATGGCCGCGTCATCAATGGGCAAAAGCTTGCTGGCGCTGATGAGCCGGCGCAGCTGGGTGAGGTCAGCATCCACCGCCTCGCGCACGCCGGGGTAGCGCACCTTTACCACCACGGTGCTGCCGTCCTTGAGCGTGGCGCGGTGCACCTGGCCGATGCTGGCGGCGGCCATGGCCACGGGTTCAATCTGGGGGATGGCCTTGCGCTGCGCGGCACTCCATTGCTGCTGCAGCAGCGGTTCGATCTCGGCGAAGGGCAGTGGCACTGCGGTGCGTTGCAGGAGCTTCAGCTGTTGCGCGAGTGCGGGCGGCAATACATCGCTGTACTGCGAGGCGAGCTGGCCGAGCTTCATCGCCGCACCCCGCAGCTCGCCCAGTGTTTTCACCATATCGGTGCCCACGTCAGTCCAGTAGCGCAGCGAGCGTTCGGCCTTGTCGCCGCCCACCGGCAGGTTCTTGATCAGCGAGCGGCCCAGGGTGCGCGCGCCGACGCCGAGCAGTTTCAGGGTGCGCCCGCCGGTGGTGGTGTTCTTGATGGCCATCAGCGCAGCCTACTCACTCGGGTGCCGCGCCGCCGGACTGCTCGGCGAGCACCTGCTCGATTTCGATCAGCGCAGCAATGGGGTCAGCCTGCTCCAGCCAGCGCTGACGGCGCTCCGGCGTTACCGGTAGCAGCTCGGCCCAGCGGTTGGCCACCCAGGCGGCATCCTGCAAGCGCAGCGGCTTGGGCACTGGGGCTTCGGGGCCGAGAGCGTCCACCAGCTCGCTGATGAGCGCGGCGAGTGCCTGATAGCGCTTGGGCAGCGGCACTGGGTCCGGCGGCTCGATGAGCTGCACGCTGGCGAGAATCAGCCCGAGCGCATTGCTGCGCCGCTGCCCGATCTTGAACAGCGTTTCGCCCTGTGCCACGAGGCGATAGCGATCAGGCGCGGGCTGCTGCCACTCGATGATGCGGGCCGTGCAGCCAATGGCGGCGGGAATCGCCGGTACGCCCACCTCGAAGCCGCCCTGGATCAGCGTCACCCCAAAGGGCTTGTTGTCGCGCAGGCAATCGGCCGTCATCGCCACATAGCGCGGCTCGAAGATATTGAGGTGCAAGAGACCCGCCGGGAACAGCGGATTGCTGAGTGGGAAGATCGGCAGCTCGCCCTCCAGCGGCGTGAACTGGCGCGTGCTCATTGGTGCCAGCGCCCTGTGAGCGCGCCGCCACTCGCCTGGCTATAGAACTTGCTGAAGCTTTGGCAGAAGCGTGGGGGTTCGTCCAGAAAACGCGGGATAGCTTCCAATACGGCCATCGCCTTCAGCTGCTCGGCATAGCCCGGGTTGTTGGTGCTCCGGCTGTGCACCTTGCAGCCTGCTAGGCGCGGCTGCAATGCCTGCAAATCGCCCACAAAAACACCTTCAGTACAGGCGGCCATGCGGCTGAGTACAAACTGCCAGCGCAACGCCGACCAGGGGAAACGCTCATGGAAGGGCAGGTGAATGATGCCGATGCGCTGGGCGACATCGCCTTCGGTCGCACCCAGCATCCAGGGGTGCACCAGCCGCACGGCATCCCGCAATGCAGCGGGCAGCTGTTCGGCCAATGCCGGCGGCGGTGTGGCCAGCAGCGGTGGCTCTTCCACGGGCTCCGCGCGCAAGGCCTCAGGCCCCACATCCGGCGCCTCACGCGCCAGCACGTCGAGCGCCTCGTAGCTGGTGTCGATCACCGTTCCGGGGCTGTGCCACTCGGCTGGCGCATACCGCGCCACGTTCTCGGCGTTGAAGAGGTAGGGCTTGACGCTGAAGGTGCCGGCCACCCACTGCCAGCTCAGGTGATTGCTGGCGAGGTCGCCATCCAGCAGATGGCCATAGAGCCAGTCCGCACCGGTGCGCCAGTGCACCTTGCGCAGATGCACCACGTAGCTCGCCAGCCACATCCTGGCGTGGTTGTGCAGATAGCCCGTGGCGTAGAGCTGCCGCACAGCCTGGTCGATCACCGGCACGCCGGTGCTGGCGCTGCGCACGTCCGCGGGCAAGCTACTGGCGTAGCGCACTTTCGTGATGGCTGGTCGCAGGTCCTTGAAGATGGCTTCGCCCTGGTGCTGCCAGACGTGTGCGAAAAACTCGCGCCAGCCGAACTCCATCACCAGCTTGTCTTGCGTGCTGAGGGCTTGGCGGCTGCACAGGGTGCCCAAGGCTTCCGGCAGCGTGATGAAGCCATGCGTGAAGTAGGGAGAGAGTCGGGTGACCGCACCCTGAAGCGCATTGCGCGTCTGGGCGTAGCGTGCGGGCTGCACGCGGCTCAGGCGCTCCAGCGCTGCTTCAACAGTGGGTTCGAAATGGCTGGGCATAAAGCACGCGCTAGAAGGGGCTGGCCGCCACCAGGGCCGCAGCATTGCCGCTCGCGGCAGCGGCTTCAAGCCCATCGCCCAGGCAGCCATCGCTCGCGTAATGCAGGCCGGGCGCGAGGGTGAGCTGCGGCAGCTGCAGGGCTTGCTCAACCCGCGCGTACAGCCAGCGATGCACGACGGCGTATCGGGTGGTGCGCTCGCAGCCCAGCTGGCTTGCGCAGGCGTCGATCATCGCCTCTCGCACGGCGTCTGGCTCGGCGCCCAGCCATTGGCGACTCCATGCCGCGGTCGCGTGTGCGGTCATCCGCACGCAGCCGCTGCCGCCGTGCTCAACAGGCTCGCGGCGCAGCTTGGCCAGCAGGCTGCCTTCTGGTGGTGAGAGCAGCGCCGTCTCTGCCGGTGGCTGCGCGGGAATCCAGAGCAGCGTCCAGCAGGGGGCATAGCGAATCTGCTGTAGCCGTGCGCACAGGTTCTGACCTGGCAGCAGTGCCGCCAGCTGCGGCTGCGGCACCGTGATCACCACGCGATCAAAATTCTGCGCGGGTCGCTCGTCGGCAAAGCGCAGGCTCCAGCGGTTGTCAGAGGCGACCACCGCAGCCACGCGGGCGTTGGTGTGCACCGCGATGCCTGTAGGGCCGTCCTGCGCAAGGGCTTCGTGGAGCCACGACGGCTTGGGACTTGCCCAGGGCGCGCCGTGCTGAAAGCTGCCCTCTGCCGTGTGCCGCAATGCAAGGCGGCCGCCCCAGCGACGGCCCTTGTCGAAGACGGCGACCTCGCAGCCCTCGCGACGCAGGCGACGAGCCGCCGCCAGGCCTGCTGCGCCGGCACCAATCACGGCGCAGTTCAGGGTCATGGGTGGTTATGTGGCCTAGCCGACCCAGGCCTTGCACCAGCCGGCCTTGGCCACCAGCTTGCCGCCCACGGCGCCGCAGGGCGCGAAGCCCGCTTTTTCCTGAGCGGTGACATACAGCTTGCAATTGCCGCAGTTGCTGCCGGGCTTGAAGCCGGGCTCCTTGGCCGCGGTGACCTTGGCGGCGTTCTCGACGTAGCCGAGTGCCACGGCAGTGGGGTCCTTGAGGTCGAGCTTTGCCGCGGCACCCTGAGCAACGAGGCGAACAGGGATGGCGGCCAGAGCGGCAGCGCCGCAAAGGCCGAGAAAGGCGCGACGAGTGGTTTCGGTAGACATGGTGCAACTCCTGTTGGCTGATGAAGCGGTTGGCTGGACAGTGGAGCGGGGTGCCTGTGACGTGCTGCGACGCGCAGTGTATCGCGATGTATAGGTTTGTAGCGATAAAAACCATACAGAACATTTACAAAAGATGCGGCTGGGGGCACACTGGTGTCCGATCCCTAGCGGTCTGCCCTAACACTCTCTCCCTTTGTGGAAGGCAGATCTTTCAAGGCCGGCATTGCCGGCCTTTTTTTTGCGCGAGACCGACATGACCCCAGCGATGAGCCAGAGCGAGAATTCCAACATCACGACCCCGGACATCGCTCCCTTGCTGCTGGTCACCGGCGCGCTCGGCGGTGTCGGCCGCGCGGTGGTGACCGCAGCACTCGCAGCAGGCTGGCGCGTTGCGGCGATCTCGCGACGCAGCAGCGAGAACGGTGTGAGCACAGAGCGCCATCTCGCCATTGCGGCAGACGTAAGCACCGCCGCAGGCGCCACGGCCGCTTTCGAGCAAGCCAGCGCACATTTCGGCGAGCCGCCGGCGCTGCTGTGCCATGCAGCCGGCAACGTCAAGCTCGGTGCCATCGAGCGCAGCAGCGAGGAGCAATGGCGGCAGGTGATGACGGCCAATCTGGATTCGGCTTATTTCACGCTGCGGGCTTATGCCCAGGCCAGGGGAGACAAGACCGGGGGCGCGGCGGTGCTGTTCAGCTCGGTCGCGGCGCGCATCGGCACCCCCAATCACGCCGCAGTGGCGGCGGCGAAGGCCGGGGTCGAGGGCCTGGTGCGGGCGCTGGCAGCCGATTGGTCGCCACGCGGCTGGCGCATCAATGCCCTTGCACTGGGTCTCACCGACACCCCGATGACCGAGGCCTTCACGCGCAACGAGCGCATGCGCCAGGGCGTGACCGCGCAATACCCGCTGGCGCGCCTGGGCGAAGCCGGCGAAGTCGCCCGCTGGGCGCTGCGCCTGCTGGATGAGCACAGCTGGGTCACCGGGCAGGTGCTGCCGGTGGATGGTGGATTTACTGCCGTGCGGCCGCTGGTGAAAGTGACCTAACTGGTCTAGGTGCCTGAGGTCGGGTCGGCAATGCCCTCGTGCGCCAGCACGCGCTGCAGGGCGTGTTCCAGCAGTGCGCGGCAGTTGGAGGCCGCGGCATAGAGCAGTGAGTGGATCGAGGCATCGGCCGCATCGGCGCTCTCGCATTCCAGGCTGTATTGCTCGAAGGCGTTGAGCTTGTTGAGCAGCTCCGCGAGGTGGTTGGGGCACTCGCAGCGCACCGTGCTGGGCAGCTCGGCCACAGTGGCCAAGAAGCCTTCGTCGTAGCGCCGGAAAGCAGCAGGCTGCATGAGTAGGCCGTCCACTCCGGTGGCGGCGGGCACCTGCATCGAGAGCGCAAGATGGCAGATGCGGGCCAGATGCGCCGCCTCCGTGGGTTGTGCTATCGCGATGATGCCTTCCTGGTCCAGCCGCGCCAGCGCCTGCCGCTGGGTGAAGCCTTACACCACAATCATCAGCTTGGCGCCGCTGCGTTGCCGCAGCTGCCGCAGCGCGGCCAGCGCACTGATTTGCAGGGTGCTGGCCTCCACGATCACCGCATCGGCGGGCTGCACCTTGGCGAGCTTGGGACTGCTCAAGTTGGGCAGCGAGGCGGTCACGGCGATGTCACTGCGGTCGGACCAAGACTCCCTCAGGCGCTCGGCCAGCCGGCTGCCGCAGACCAGCACACGGCACAGCGCCTGTGCGGTGGCCACGGCGGGCTTGAGGCTGGTTTGCTGCAAGCGCTCTCGCAGCTGCTCGTCGCTGAGGCCGGCAATGGTGCCGATGGCATGCCCCGCCTCTGAGGCAGCCTTGAGCAGCAGCAGGCGGTCGACATCGCTGCGCGAATACAGGCGCCCATTGCCGCTGCTGCGGGCTGGCGATACCACCGTGTAGCGACGCTCCCACATGCGCAGCGTCGGCACCGGCATGCCGGTGAGCCGGGAGACTGCGGCGATGCGATACAGCCCCGCAGTGCGCAGGTCGGTGAGCTGCGCGCTCTGAGCAGTGTCGCGGCTCTTGGTCCTGCTGCGAGTTTTGGGGCTGGGCGTCGCGGTAGCGCTGCTGACTTTCTTGAGGGCCATGCCAATACAAAAAGTGGATCAGCCGCGATTGTTGCACTTCTTGTATAGGTTTTGAAATGGTTTGTTCGGCTTAGGCCCTTGGTTGTCAGGCCGTTGCAGTGGATGAGCTGCCGCCGCCGCCGGGAAACGCCAAGCGCCAGATGGTCCATGTCGTGGTGCCGAACTGCCGCGTCAGCGAGCCGGTGTTGTAGGGCAGGCGGTAGCGGGCGGCCATCGCCCGCACGCGGGGTGCGACTTCCGGATAGCGATTGCTCGGCATGTCCGGGAACAGATGGTGCTCGATCTGGTGGCTCAAATTGCCGCTGAGGATGTGAAACAGCTTGCCGCCGCCGATGTTGCAGCTGCCGAGCAGCTGGCGCACATACCAGCGCGCGCGGGTTTCGCCTTCGACTTCCTGCTTGGTGAAGTGCTGCACGCCGCTGGGGAAATGGCCGCAGAAGATGATCACGTTCGACCAGACGTTGCGCATCAGGTTGGCAATGCCATTACCGCCGGCAATCCACAGGAAGGCGGTGAGTGCGGTGGGGCCAATGGCGAGGCCGAGCGCTATCGAGAACGGCACGCTCAGTGCCGCGCCCAGCGCGGGCCAGAGCGCGTAGTCCTTCAGCAGCTGGCGCGCAGCTTTCTTGGCGATACCGCGCAGCAGGTGCTTGACCGAACCGATGCTCTTCTCGCCCGACAGCAGCTTGTCCGGCTCCACGTCATGCACCGCAACACCCCACTGAAACCAGATGTTGAGGAAGAAATTGGTGATGGGCTGGATCAGGTACTTCGGTTTCCACTTCTGCGCAGGGGTCACGCGCAGCACGCCATAGCCGATGTCGGGGTCTTTGCCGAAGACGTTGGTCCAGGTGTGATGCACCACGTTGTGGCTGTGCTTCCACTGATCGGAAGGGCAGACGTTGTCCCACTCCCAGGTGTTGCTCTGGATGTTCGGATCGCGCATCCAGTCCCACTGCGCGTGCATTACGTTATGGCCGATCTCCATGTTCTCCATGATCTTGGCGATGCCCAGCATGGCGGCACCGAGTGCAAGCACGGCGATGAACTGCGGCCAGCCGGCGTAGGGCAGCGTACTGGCAGGCAGCAGCAAGAGGCTCAGGAACATCACGATGCGGCCGCCGAGTGCCAGGCTGCGCTGCCAGCGGATGATCTTGAGGATGTAAGCGCGGTCGGCGGCACCGCGCGAGTCCATCACCTCATTGCGGATGGCGTCCATCTCGCGGCCAAACTCTTCGATTTCGGCGCTGGTTAAATGTGTGGGCATGCCCATGGGTGTTCTCCTGAGGGAAGAGGAAAGTCAGACTTCGAGTTCAGCGTCGCCTGCTGCCGCGCAGACGCAGATCTGCACGATGGCGCCCACCTCGTTGAGCAGGGCATTGGTGCGCAGGTCGCGCACGCAGCCGGATTTGAGTTTCACGTCGCAGCCATGGCAGATGCCCATGCGGCAGCCGTGTGGCGGGTTCAAGCCTTGATCTTCCGCGAGGCGTAAGAGATTGATGACGCCATCGCTTGCAGCCGTGACGCCGCTGTTGAGAAAGCTGACGGTGCCGGCAGTGACCTGTCTGGGCGCCGCCGCCACCTGCGCGCGGAAGCGCTCGGTGTGCAGCTGGCGCGACACACCGGCATCGCGCCAGTGGTTCTCG
The DNA here is from genome assembly GCA_947085665.1 of uncultured Sinobacteraceae bacterium. Lineage (GTDB taxonomy): Bacteria > Pseudomonadota > Gammaproteobacteria > Nevskiales > Nevskiaceae > Stagnimonas. The sequence goes on from CAMTXV010000249.1 coordinate 7,555, forward strand.
ACGGCATCGAGCAAGCCTTGCGGGCCACAGGCGTAGGTGTCGCGGGTACGCCAGTCGGGGCAGACGCTATCGAGTGTGGCGGCAGAGAAGTGCCGCTTCTGTGAGGTGGTTTCACCCGGCTCGCGGGTGTAGACCAGATGCAGCTGGTAGCGCGGGTGCTTTGCGGCGAGGGCTTGCAGCTCCTGCCCGAAGATCACGTCGTAGGCATGCGGCGCATAGTGAATATGGGTGACGTTGGGCAGGCGCTCTTGCGCCACCAGGCTGCGCAGCATCGACATGATGGGCGTGATGCCAGAGCCTGCACTGATGAACAGCGGCTCGACCGGGTTGGCATCCGGCAGATAGAAATCGCCCTGCGGCACGCCAATCGGCAAGTAATCGCCGGGCTTGATGTTGCGCACCAGGTGGTGCGACATGCGACCGCCGTTGATGGCCTTCACCGTGATGGTGAAACACTCGTCGTCGCGCTCTGGGGCGGAGGAAATCGAATAGGTGCGGGTGTAGTGCATGCCGCCAATCGGCACGCCCACGCGCAGGTGCTGACCGGGCCGATGGCTGCGCCAGTTGCGGCCAGGCTTGAGCGTGATGGTGCGCGCATCCGCCGTCTCGTCCCACACGCTCACCACCTTGGCTTGCAGCGCATGCGTGGTCCAGAGCGGGTTCACCAGCTCCAGGTAATGCGAGGTGCGCAGCGGATAAGCAAAGGCATCGGTGATGGCCGTGAAGCGGCTCAGCAGCGAGGGCTTCGCGGCTTGAGGTGTTGGCTGCATGGGTTCTCCTCCATGTGGCAGGTTGTGATTCTTTTTATCGATGCAGCGCTGCCGGCAATATGCGCCTGTTTCGGCGCCGGGTCATTGCTGCGCTGCGGCATGGCTGCAAGCCATGCCGCAGGCTTTCGACTCAGGCAAAAGCGGCCTTCATGGTGCGCTTCACATCCTGCCGGGTGGGCAGGCCCAGCTTCACCACTCGCTTGAGCGTGCTGCCGAACTGCCGCGCCAGCGAGCCGGCGTTGTAGGGCAGGCCGTACTTCGCGCAAATGGCCTGCACTTCCTTCGAGATTTCCGGGTAGCGGTTGCTCGGCAGGTCTGGGAACAGGTGGTGCTCGATCTGGAAAGTGAGGTGTCCGCTCATCACATGCAGGGTCTTGCCGCCCTGGATGTTGGCGCTGCCCAAGAGCTGGCGCAGATACCACTGGCCGCGCGATTCATTCTTCACGCTCTCGGCGCTGAACTGCTCCACTTCCTCGGGGAAATGGCCGCAGAAAATGATGGTGTAGGTCCAGAGATTGCGCGTGAGGTTGGCGCCGATGTTCGCGGCCAGCACGGGTGCGAAGAAGGGGCCAGCGAGGGCGGGAAACAGCACGTAATCCTTCAGCGACTGCTTCTTCACCTTGGCCCACACGGCCTTCAACTTCGCCTTCTGCTCCGGCGTGAGCTTGCGCAGGCCCTTGAGGCTGCGCACCTCGGCAATGCCGGTGTCGTGCACGCCCACGCCGTACTGGAACAACGTCGCAAGCAGGGCATTGTTGATGGGGTTCAGCAGGTGGCGCGGCTCCCAGGGCTCCTGCTCGCTCATGCGCAAGATGCCGTAGCCCACGTCCTTGTCCATGCCCACCACATTGGTCCAGGTGTGGTGCTCGACGTTATGGCTGTGCTTCCACTGATCGGCCGGTGCGGCGGTGTCCCAGTCCCACTTGCTGCTGTGGATCACCGGGTCGCGCATCCAGTCCCACTGGCCGTGCATGATGTTGTGGCCGATTTCCATGTTGTCCAAAATCTTCGACACGCCCAGCGTCAGCGCACCGGCGACGAGTGCGGGCGGAAACAGCACACCGGCGTAGATGGCGGCGCGGCCAGCCACTTCGGTCTTGCGCTGCAGGGCAATGATCTTGCGGATGTAAGCGGCATCGGCCGCGCCGCGCGAGGCCAGTACGCGCTCGCGGATGGCATCCATCTCGCGGCCGAAGGCATCGGCCTGTTCTTTGGTGAGACGCGGGGCTTTGGGCATCGCCTTCTTGGCCTCAGCGTAGAGCTTGGCGTTGTCGCCCTTGAGGGTCTTGAGGCTTGTACGGGTAGCAGTCATGGTGATGCTCCGGTGAGTGAAGAGAATTAGAGGTCGATCTGCACGGCGCCGATGGGCGCGCAGACGCAGATCTGGATGAGGTCGCCTTCGTCGGACGAAATGCGGCCATCGCGCAGATCGCGCACTTCGCCGCAGATCAGCTTCGCCGTGCAGCCGTGGCAGATGCCCATGCGGCAGCCGTGAGCGGGTGCGAGGCCTGCGCGCTCGGCGGTTTCCAGAATCGACTCGCTGCCTTCGCGCGCGGCTTGCGCCTTGCTCTTGGTGAAGCTCAGCGTGCCGGAGTCGGTATCGAGTGCAGCGGCGCGCAGGGCGGGGCGGAAGCGCTCCACCGTGAGCTGCTCGCTCAGACCCTGCACCGACCACTGGGCTTCCACCGCGTCCAGCAGCGCTGCAGGGCCGCAGGCCCAGACGCGACGGGCTTTCCAGTCTGCGCAAGCGACCTTGAGATGTGCGGGGCTGAAATGCCCGCTCAGACCCTGCTCGGCCGCTGCGCGGGTGTGAATGAAGCGCACGGTCAGCGCGGGATGTGCGGCGGCGAGTTCCAGCAGCTCGGCGCGGAAGATCGTCTCGGCGGGCGAGGGCGTGTAGTAGAGCAGCGTGGCGGTTGGCATGGCATTGCGCGCTGCGGCCGAGCGCAAGAGGCTCATCACCGGGGTGATGCCGCTGCCGGCGGCGATGAACAGAGCTGAGTCGTTCATGGCATAGGGCATGGTGAACTCGCCTTCGGCAGCGGCGATATCCACCACCATGCCGGCGGTGAGCTGCTGCACCAGATGGCGCGAGACGCGGCCATCGGCCACGGCCTTTACCGTGAGGCTGATGCAGCCGTCGGCGCGCTCGGGTGCGGAGCTGATGCTGTAGCAGCGCGTATGGCGCACACCATCGATGGCGAGGCCAATGCGCAGGTATTGCCCGGCGCGATGCCCGGCCCAGCGCACGCCCGGCTGCAGCACGATGGTCGCGCTGTCAGCGGTTTCGGCGGTCACCGATTCCACGCGGGCGTGCAAGGTTTCGCGCGTCCACAAGGGGTTCACGAGGCGGATGTAGTCATCCGGTACGAAGGGCGTGGTCAGCAGGGCGGCAAAGCGGGTGAGGCGGGCGCTGGTGCTGGGGGTGGTCATGGCCTTGGCTTCTCGGTGGCAAGCTAAACAGTGAACGTGTGTGCACTATAAAAGCGTTTCCTAAGAAGTCAACAAACGTTTACTGAATGCAAAATAACTGATGAAAAACAGTGTTTAACGAGAGGTATAAAAAAGTATGAAGTGTCCATCCCTGTTCGCCCAGCGCATTTCAGGTGGATGCGCCGACTACAATGCGACATGCGATTAAAGCGACAGAACAGCCCCGACACCCAGGACCTCGCGCCCACCGGCGTGCGGGATGAGCGCAAGCAGCGCACCCGCAAGGCGCTGCTCGACGCGGCGTTGACGCTGCTGGATGGCGAACTCAGTTTTTCCTCGCTATCGCTGCGCGAGGTGGCAAAGGTAGCGGGCGTGGTGCCAGCCGCGTTCTACCGGCATTTCAGCGGCATGGATGAGTTGGGCATGGCGCTGGTGGACGACAGCTTTCGCACCCTGCACGACATGATGCGCGAGGCGCGCTCAGCACCCCTGCCGCCATCGAACCTCGTCTCCCGCTCGGTGGAAACTTTTCTGCGCTACACGCTCTCGCACCGCCTGCACTTCCAGTTCATCGCCAAGGAGCGCGTCAGCGGCTCCTCGTCGGTGCGGCTGGCGATCCGCAAGGAAATCCGCCTCTGGACCAGCGAGCTGGCGGCGGACTTAGCGCCCTTTCCTCGGCTCAAGACCTTCAACGGCGAAGACCTGCGGATGATGGCGGGCCTGGTGGTGAACACGATGATGTCGGCCACAGAGCTGATTCTCGATGCCGACGCCAACGACGCCACCGAGCTGCGCCGCATCCACCAGCTGGCCGAGAAGCAGCTGATGCTGATTTTTCTCGGTGCCTCGCAGTGGAAGAGCAAGCCCGCGCAGTAGCGCGGGTCGCGGGTTTCGGGGCGTGGAGACGCCCTCACGAATCACCTTGAACTCCGAACCCGCCTTCCAGGCAGGCCAGGGACCATCGCCGGACAGGCGCGCACCCACATCGAACAGCAGCTGGAGGTCGAGTGCCGCACCGGAGAGGTCCCAGTCCGGGCGCACTTCATCAGAGGGCTTGTGGTAGTCGTTGGCGCCGTAGCTCTTCGACTTCTCGTTGCCCCAGTCGGCCGCCTTGCCAATGAACTGCTGGCCGCCCTTGGTGTAGAGGCCGGGCACGCCCACTTTGGCGAACTCGAACTGATCAGAGCGATAGAAACCACCGCGCTCGGTGGCCTGGTCGGGCACCACGATGCGGTTCTGCGCCTTGGCGGCTTCAATCAGCGTGTCTTCGAGCGTGTTCTGGCCGAAGCCCACCACCTGGATGTCCTGCGTCGGGCCCCAGGGGTTCATCGCGTCGATATTGATGTTGGCGAGGGTATCGACGATGGGATAGAGCGGCTTGGTGGCATAGGCGCGTGAGCCGAGCAGGCCCTGCTCTTCGGCGGTGACCGCCACGAACAGAATCGAGCGCTTGGGTGGCGTGGGCAGCGCCTTGAAGGCGCGCGCGATCTCCAGCAGGCCCGCCGTGCCGGTGGCGTTGTCGACCGCGCCGTTGAAGATCTGATCGCCCTTGAGCGTGGTGTCGCGGCCCAGGTGATCCCAGTGCGCGGTGTAGACGATGTGCTGGTTGCCCACCTGTTCGTCGCTGCCGGCGATACGGGCCACCACATTGCGTGATTCCACCGAGCGCAGGGTGTTGCTTACGCGTGCGGTGAGCGTGGCGGGCAGCGGCACGGGCTTGAAGTCGCGCTGGATGGCCGTGGCCTTCAGCGCGTCAAAGCTCTGACCGGAGGCCGCGAACAGCTCCACGGCCTTCTCGCGTGTGATCCAACCCTGCACTGGCACCCGCTTGAAGTTGCGGTGCGGCGCATCGAGCTCGAAACGTTCCTTGCCGCCCCAGCTGTTCTGCACCACCGCCCAGGGGTAGCTGGCCGGTACCGTCTCGTGAACGATGAGCACAGCGGCGGCGCCCAGCTTGCTGGCGATGTCGTACTTGTAGGTCCAGCGGCCGTAGTAGGTCATGCCGCGGCCCTGGAACATCATGGGGTCGAGTGCCGCAGGATTGGCGGGGTCCGGCACTGGCGGATCGTTGATGAGCATCACCAGCGTTTTTCCGCGCACGTCGAGACCCTTGTAGTCGTCCCAGCCGTGTTCCGGTGCCTGCACGCCATAGCCGACGAAGACGAGCGGCGAGGTGAACACATCCACATCGGGCTCGAAGCGCGCGCTCGCGGCCACGTAATCGCTGCCTTCCTGCAGCGCCATGGGCTTGCCGTTGACGCTGAGCTTCAGTCGCGACTCGCTGGTGATGCCCATGAGATCCACAGGCTGCGTGTAGCTGCCTTGCTGCGAACCCGGCAGCAGACCCAGTGCCTTGAACTGGCCCACCAGGTAGTTGACCGTGGCGTCTTCGCCGCTGGTGCCGGGTTTGCGGCCCTCGAAAGCATCACTGGCCAGCACGCTGACGTTGTCGAGCAGGCTGGCGGCGCTGATCTGCCGGGCCGCCTGGTAGCGCTCTGCTGCCGCTTGAGCCTCGCTGAGCGAGGTGGCAAGACGCGCCTGCTCCTCGGCAGAGATGCGCGGTGAAGAGGTGATGCAGCTGGACAGCAGCAGTGTTGCCGCCAGGGCGAGCAGAGGGCGGTGGTTGCTCATCACTTCAGCCACTTTGCCAGCCAGCCTTCCACGGCGGCATGCCACTGAGCCGAATTCTGCGGCTTGAGCACCCAGTGGTTTTCGTCCGGGAACACCAGGAACTCGCTGTCGATGCCGCGGCGCTGCAGCGCGGTGAAGGTGGCAATGCCCTGTTCCACCGGCACCCGGTAGTCCTTGGCGCCGTGGATGACCAGCATCGGCGTCTTCCAGTTTTTCACCAGATTGACGGGGTTGTGCTTCTCGTAGGCGGCAGGCACGTCGTACGGCGTGCCGCGGTGTTCCCACTCGTCGAACCAGAGTTCTTCGGTGGTGTAGCCCATGCTGCGGTTATCGAAGATGCCGCAGTGGTTGACGATGGCCTTGAAGCCATCGGCCCAGGCGCCAGCGATCCAATTCATCATGTAGCCGCCATAGCTGGCGCCCAGCGCGGCAGCGCGCGTGCCGTCGATGAAGTCATAGGTCTTCAGCGCGTGGGCCCAGCCCTTCTGAAGGTCTTCGAAGGGCTTGCCGCCCCAGTCGCCGCTGATGGAATCGGTAAAGGCCTGGCCGTAGCCGGTGGAGCCGTGGAAATCGATGAACACCACGGCGTAGCCCGCGCCGGCGTAGGTCTGCGGGTTCCAGCGGTAGTGAAAGTGATTGCCCATGCTGCCCTGAGGACCGCCGTGCACGATGAAGGCGGTGGGGTATTTCTTGCCCTGCACATAGCCCACGGGCTTCACCACGTAGCCGTAGACGGTTTCGTTGTTCCAGCCCTTGAACTTGAACTGCTCGTATTCGCCGAACTGCAAGCCCGCGAGCGCCTCGGCATTGTGGGCGGTGAGCTGGCGCAGGCCGCTGCGTTCCACGCGGTAGAGATCGCTCGGCTTACCGAGGTGGTTGTGCGATACCACCAGGCCCTTGCTGCCCAGGGCGAAGCCTTCCACCGTGCCAGCTTCGGTGAGGGCCTTTACGCGGCCGCTGCTGACATCAATGGAGAACACGCGGTTCTGGCCCAGGTCATCGGCCTTGGTGAACAGCGTCTTGCCATCGGCAGACCACACCAGGGTTTCGGCGGAGCGGTCCCAGTCGGCGGCCAGCTCGCGCACGGTGCCGCTGGCGAGATCGCGCAGCATCACGGCGTAGCGGTCGGCCTCGAAGCCGGCGCGCTTCATGGAACGGTAGGCCAGCGTCTTGCCATCGGGCGAGGGCGCCGGGCCGGTGTCGGCCGCAGGGTTGCTGGCGGTGAGGTTGAGTGCCACGGCCGAGCCATCGGCTGGCACCTTCCACACGTCGGTGTTGGTGCTCCAGGCCTCGGTGCGGCCGGCGAGGCGCAGGGTGAAATACAGATGCTGGCCATCGGGCGAGAAGCTCAGCTCCTCGGCACCGCCGAAGGGCTTGGTGGGTGCATCGCCATCGAGCCCCTTGCTGACCCACACCGGCGCTCCGGTGGCGATGCCGTCTTGCAGGGTGAGGGTGTAGAGCTGGCTGCGGGTACCGTTTTTCCAGGTATCCCAGTGGCGCATGAAGAGCTGCTGGTAGTGCTGGCCCGCGCTGGGCGTTTTTTCCAGCGCATCGAGACGGGTCTTGGACTCTTGCAGGCTGGCGGCATCCGGAAAGACATCCATCGCCACGGCGATGCGATCACCGATGGGCGAAAGCTCGTAGGCGGCGACATCCAGCGGCAGGTCGGTGACCTGCACGGCCTCGCCTCCCACCAGGCTCAGGCGCCACACCTGCGAGCTGCCGCTGCGGCTGGAGAGGAAGTACAGCGCGCCATCATTGCCCCAGCGTGCATCGCTGGCATTGCCGCTGCCGGTGACGCGGCGGGTGGGGCCTGAGCCATCAGCCGGCACGATCCACAGGCTGCGCTTGGCCTTGTTGGCCTCGAAGTCCGTCTCGCGCAGGGTGTAGGCCACCAGCTTGCCATCGGCCGAAGTGGCGGGATCGCTGACGCGCGCGAAGCGCACCATCTCTTGATACGTGAAGGGTTTGGATGCGGGGGTTTCCACAGGCTTGGCGGCGTTGGCGAAGAAGGGCAGGGTGGCGAGTGCTGCGAAGAAGAGCGGTTTCATGAGGCGGCCATCAGTAATGAACGCGGGGATGGTAGCGGCTGATTGCGGTTTCGTGTCCGCACGCGAGACACTGAAGGTCTTCCCGCAAGCACAGCCCCTGCCATGACCGTCGCCAGCACCGATTTCTTCGGGCATCCCAAG